>JAPHSB010000094.1 GCA_026193295.1 Lysobacterales bacterium | reverse complement strand
GCCGATTGGGCAGGAGCCCAACCGGCACGGTCCCGATCAGGCGGGTTCCCGATTGAGGGCAGCCCCGGATTTTCAATCCGGGGCCTGATAAGCAGTGCTGGCGGGGAGTGCCCCGACTGGCGACTTCTGCACGACAGTGGATCGCGGCTCTCTGAATGAGTCGATGACGCCGGTGACTACCGCATGGCGGGTTCGAACGAAGCCGGGTAAGCTAGCCGGCATGAAAATCCGGCAACTCCCCGACCACCTGATCAACCAGATTGCCGCCGGTGAAGTTGTCGACCGGCCGGCCTCGGTGGTCAAGGAACTCGTTGAAAACAGCCTCGACGCCGGGGCGCAGCGCATCAAGGTGACGCTGGAGCAGGGCGGCAAGCGCGTCATCCGCGTCAGTGACGACGGCGAGGGCATGAGCCGGGATGATTTGGCGCTGGCGTTGCAGCGGCACGCGACCAGCAAGATCGCCAGCCTGGAAGAGCTCGAGCGCGTGGCGACCATGGGATTCCGCGGGGAAGCGCTCCCGAGCATCGCCTCGGTCGCCCGCCTCGATCTCTCGTCGAGGCATGCCTCCGAGAAACACGGCTGGGTGGTGCGAGCCCGGCGGGGCGAGGTCCCGGCCGCCGAGCCGGCCGCGCTGCAAGAGGGCACGCGGGTCGACGTGGAAGACCTGTTTTACAATGTTCCGGCCCGCCGCAAGTTCCTGCGGGCCGATAAGACCGAGTTTGCCCAGGTCGACCAGTTGCTGCGGCGGTTTGCACTGGCGCGTTTCGACGTGGGCTTCGAGCTCGAACACAACGGCAAGAGCGTCAGCGTCCTGCCGCCCGCCGGCGGCGAAGCCGAGCAGGAGCGGCGCCTGCAGCGGGTCATGGGCAAGGATTTCATCGAGCACGCCATCCGCATGGACGACCAGCGGGGCGGCATCGCCCTGCGCGGCTGGGTCGCGGAACCCCGTTACAACCGGGCCCAGGCCGACCGCCAGTTCTTCTTCGTGAACGGGCGCGCCGTGCGCGACCGCCTGGTCGCCCACGCAGTTCGCTCCGCGTTTCAGGACGTGCTGTACCACGGCCGCCATCCGGCCTACGTCTTGTACCTGGAGCTTCCGCCCGAGGCGGTGGACGTCAACGTGCACCCGCAAAAACAGGAAGTGCGCTTTCGGGACGCGCGCATGGTCCATGACTTTCTCTACTCGACCCTGCACCGGGCGCTGGCGCCCGCCGGCGCGGGTGCAGTGCGGCCAGGCGCCGGTCTGCCGGGGCAGGCGGCTGGCCCGGCGGAAGCAGGCAGGTTTGCCGGCGGCGGGTTGGCCGCGGCTTACGGCCGGCAGCCGGATATGAACCTGCCGGTGCACGAGCAATTGGCGGCTTACGCGACCGTGCTGGGTGCCGGCGGGGCAGCTGCAGCCGTTCAGACCGGGGCGGCGGAGCGGTCAGGGGAGGGCCCGGTCCCGCCCCTGGGGTATGCGCTGGCGCAGCTGCACGGCGTCTACGTCCTGTCCGAAAACGACCAGGGCCTCGTGCTGACCGACATGCACGCCGCGCACGAGCGCATCACCTACGAGCGGCTGAAGCGCCGGCATGCCGAAGGCGGCATCCGCGGACAGCGCCTGTTGGTCCCCATCGACGTCCGGGTCGGCGAAACCGAGGCCGACCTCGCCGAGCAACGCCGCGACGACCTGGCCGGACTGGGCCTGCTGGTCGACCGCAGCGGGCCGGAAAGCCTGGTTGTGCGCGAAGTGCCGGCGCTGCTGGCGCAGTCCGACGCGGCGCAGCTGTTGCGGGACGTGTTGGCCGATCTGGATAGCCTGGGCCGCAGCGGCCGGGTCGAAGCGGCGACCAACGAAATTCTGTCGACCATGGCCTGTCACGGCTCGGTGCGCGCCAACCGGTCGCTGACCCTGGCCGAGATGAACGCGCTGCTGCGCGACATGGAGCGCACCGAGCGATCGGGGCACTGCAATCACGGGCGTCCGACCTGGGTGCAACTGGACATGGCCACGCTCGACCGGCTGTTCCTGCGTGGCCGCTGATGGTGCGATCCGCGAAGCAACCGCAGCCGCAAGCGGGGCAGCCGCTGCCGCGGGCCGTCTTCCTGATGGGGCCCACGGCGTCCGGCAAGACCGAGCTGGCGGTCGAGCTGCACGAACGCTACCCGGTTGACATCGTCAGCGTGGATTCCGCCCTGGTCTACCGCGGCATGGACGTCGGCACGGCCAAGCCCGACGTGGCCACGCTGGCCCGCGCGCCGCATGCGCTGATTGATATCCGCGACCCCTCCGAAAAATACTCCGCAGCCGAGTTTCGCGACGACGCCCTGGCGGAAATGGCAAAATCCGTGCGGTGCGGCCGCGTGCCGCTGCTGGTCGGCGGCACCATGCTGTATTTCCGGGCCCTGTCGCGGGGCCTGGCCGTGCTGCCTTCGGCCAGCCCCGAAGTTCGCGCGGCGCTGGAGGCCGAGGCCCGCGAACACGGTTGGCAAATGCTGCACGAGCGCCTGGCGGCACGGGATCCGGAAGCCGCGCGAAGGATCCACCCGAACGATCCCCAGCGCATCCAGCGGGCCCTCGAAGTCATCGAACTGACCGGCCGCCCGATCAGTGAGCTGCAGCGGGAGCAGGAGGATGAGAAACTGGGTTACCGCGTGTTGCGGGTGATCGCCTGCCCGCAGCCGCGGGCCCGCCTGCACGAACGCATCGAGCAGCGGTTCGCACAGATGCTGGAGCACGGTTTCCTGGAAGAGGTGGAAAGGCTGCGGGCGCAAGGCGGCCTGCACCGTGATCTGCCGTCCATGCGCTGCGTCGGTTACCGCCAGGCCTGGAGCTATCTGGAAGGTGAAATCAGCCACGCGGAGATGTGCCGGCGGGCCGTGGTCGCGACCCGCCGGCTGGCCAAGCGCCAGCTCACCTGGTTGAGGCAGGAAACCGGCGCCCTGTGGTATGATCCATGTGAAGAATCAGCGCAAGAATTCGTGATTGGGGAAATAGGGAAATTCCTTGAATTGTGACGCGGCTGCACCCAGATAATCGAGGGTTCGTGAATACCGCAAAAACGACACGGGCCGAAGCAATAACAAAGGAGAGCGGACATGTCCAAAGGTCAGTCATTACAAGAGCCATTCCTGAACGCCCTGCGTCGGGAGCGCGTACCCGTTTCCATTTACCTCGTCAATGGCATCAAGCTGCAGGGGCAGGTCGAATCGTTCGATCAGTTCGTCGTCCTCCTGAAGAATTCCGTCAGCCAGATGATCTACAAGCATGCTATTTCCACCGTCGTCCCGGCGCGGAATGTGCGGGTATTCGATGAGGAAACCGAGTAGCACTCGCTTGAGGCGCCCCATTGTTTGAACGCGCCGAGCGCGGTAACCGCGCTGTCATCCTGCATCCCGAATTCAGGTCGACCGGACCCGACTCGCTCGACGAGTTCCAGGAACTCGCGCGCTCCGCGGGTGCGGACGTGGCCGCTGTCATCACGGCCCCGCGCGATCGGCCCGACGCACGCTTTTACGTCGGCAGCGGCAAGATCGAGGAGCTGGCCGCGCGGGTCGAAGACTGCGCGGCCGATCTCATCCTGGTCAGCCAGTCGCTGTCGGCTATCCAGGAGCGCAACATCGAGAAAGCATGCCAATGCCGGGTGCTCGATCGAGCCACGCTGATCCTCGATATCTTCGCCCAGCGGGCCCAGTCCTACGAAGGCAAGCTGCAGGTGGAACTGGCCCAGCTGCGGCACCTCTCCACGCGCCTGGTGCGCGGCTGGACCCACCTCGAGCGGCAGAAGGGCGGTATCGGCCTGCGCGGCCCCGGCGAGACCCAGCTGGAAACCGACCGGCGCCTGATCGGTGTCCGGATTCGCCAATTGAACAGCCGCCTCGACAAGGTCGCCCGCCAGCGCGACCAGAGCCGGCGGCAGCGGTTGCGCTCGCGCGCTCCCCTGATTGCACTGATCGGTTACACCAATGCGGGTAAATCCACATTGTTCAACGCACTGACCGGCGCGGATGTCGGCGCCGAGAACCTGCTGTTCGCCACGCTGGACCCGACGGTCCGCCGCATGCAGGGCTTGCATTGTGGTGACGTACTGCTGGCCGACACGGTGGGGTTTGTCAGCGATCTGCCGCATGAACTGATCGCGGCGTTCCGCGCCACGCTGCAGGAAGCGCGGGAAGCCGACCTGCTGCTGCACGTGGTGGACGTATCGGATCCCTTCCGGGTCGAGCGCCAGGCCGATGTCGAAACCGTGCTGGAGTCGATCGGCGCCGAGCGCATCCCGGTAATCCGCGTCTTCAACAAGATCGACCTTAGCGGGCACGAGGCGATGGTGCAGCCGGATGAGCGGGGACGTCCCGCCACGGTAAGCATTTCCGCAGCCACTGGCGCCGGGCTCGAACAGTTGAGGCAAGCCGTCAGCGACTGGCTGTCGAGCGAGCGCATCAACCGCTGGATCGAGCTGGGTGGACGCCATGGCCGGTTGCGCGCCCAGTTGTTCGACCTGGGCGTGGTCAACGAGGAACGGATTACGGAAAAGGGTTCGTGGATGATGCACGTCGATGTGCCGCGGGAGACGGCCGAGCGTTTGGCGCGTCTGCCCGGTATCGAGGGGCAGGTGGCCCGCCAGCAATTGCTGGCCAGCCTTGAAAGCACCCTCGCAGAACCCAAGCTAGCTGAGAGTAACGTAACAGGAGACACGCATGCCCTGGAAAGAACCCGGTAAGGGTGACAAGGACCCCTGGAATTCGGGCGGTCAGCAGCCCCCCGACCTGGAGGAAGTTTTCCGCAGTGTGAACAACCGCCTCAAGTCCCTGTTTGGCGGGGGTGGCGGGCGCCGGTCCGATACCGACGGCGGCATTGGCGGCAGTGGCGGCAGCCTGTTCGGCATCGTCGCGGTGGCCCTGTTGTTGTGGGGTGGATGGGATGCCGTGCACATTATCGACGAAGCGGAGCAGGGCGTGGTGCTGCGTTTTGGCGCCTATAACCGCACCCTTTCGCCGGGTATCAATCTGACCTTGCCGCGGCCCTTCGAGACCCTGTTCAAGGTCAATGTCAGCTCGGTCCGGTCGATCGAGGATCGCGCCAACATGCTGACCGAGGATGAAAACCTCGTGGAGTTCAATTACAAGGTGCAGTTCCGGGTTGCAGCGGCGCAGGATTTCCTGTTCCGCGTGCGGAGCCCTGAATCGACCGTGCGCGATGCCGCCGAGAGCGCCTTGCGCGAATCGGTCGGCACCAACCGGCTGGACGCCATCCTCGAGGGAACACAGCGCGAGACGGTCCGTTTGGAGACCTTTCGGGTGTTGCAGGAAACACTGGACCGTTACCAGGCCGGCGTACTCATCACCCAGGTCAACTTCACCGATGTGAATGTGCCGGCGCAGGTGCGCGAAGCGTATTCCGATGTGATCAGGGCCCGCGAAGACCGCGAGCGCTTCATCGAGGAGGCCCGCGTGCATGTCAATAGCGTGGTTCCTGAAGCCCGGGGCCAGGCCGCCCGCGTGGTGCAGGAGGCCGAAGGTTACAAGGAGGCCACGGTGGCGGTGGCCGAAGGTGAAGCACAGCGATTCTCGCTGCTGCTGGAGGAGTACCGCAAGGCGCCGCAAATCACCCGCAAGCGGCTCTATCTGCAGACCATGGAAAACGTGTTCGCGCGGTCCAGCAAGGTTTTGCTGGACGCCGACAACAGTGGCAACGTCCTGTACCTGCCGCTGGACCAGATGAATGGCGGCAGCGGCGGCAGAACCGTCATGCCACCGATTGTGACGCCGGACGGCGGCGTCGGCATTGACAGTCCGTCGACAAGCCGCGACGCGCGCCGGGAGGGAAGACAATGAGACGTCCCATTCTATTGATTCTCATCGTGGCGCTGGGCGTGATGGGAGTGTCCAGCCTGTTCATCGTTACCGAGACCGAGTACGCGATCAAGTTCCAGTTGGGCCGCATCGTGCGCGCCGACTATGAGCCGGGCATCCATTTCAAGCTGCCCTTCGTCAACAACGTACGCAAGTACGAGCGGCGCCTGTTGACGCTGGATACGAATCCGGAGCAGATGATCACGGCGGAGCAGAAATTCGTCGAGGTCGACTCCTTCGTGAAATGGCGCATCGTCGATGTTTCGCGGTTTTACACGTCGACCCAGGGCAACGAGCAGGTGGCGCTGAACCGGCTGGACAGTATCGTCAAGGACCGCATCCGCAACCAGATCGCAGCCCGTGAACTGGTGCAGGTGATCTCCGAGGAGCGTGTCACCATCATGCAGGACATCGCGCGGGCCGCCGACCAGGCTGCCGGCGAATTCGGCATCACGGTGGTCGATGTCCGCATCAAGGCCATCGAGTTGCCCGACGACGTGCGGGAGTCCGTGTTCCGCCGCATGGCGGCCGACCGGCAGAAAGAGGCCAATCTCTATCGCTTCGAGGGGCGCGAGTCGGCCGAGCGCATCAGCGCCGACGCCGATCGCCAGGTCCAGGTGATCCTGGCCGAGGCGGAACGCGAAGGCCAGACCATCCGCGGTGAAGGCGACGCCCGCTCGACGGAAATCTACGCCAACGCCTATGGCGCGGACGAGGAGTTCTACGCCTTCTACCGCAGTCTGCAGGCCTACGGCAACGCATTCGGCGGCAGCAACGACGTGATGGTGCTGGACCCGTCATCGAGCTTCTTCGAGTATTTCGGCACCGATACGCCCAGCGAACGGTAGAACGCAGGTGCTGCGCGACTTGATGACCGCGTTCGCCCTGTTGCTGATCATCGAGGGTCTGCTGCCGATGCTCGCTCCGCAGATGTGGCAGAAGGTGATGCAGGACCTGTCGAACAGTAATCCAAAAATTATCCGGATTGGCGGTATCATCAGCATGTTGGCCGGGGCGGTCCTGCTACAGTTCCTCAATTAACGACAGTTCCTCAATTTGCGATTGAACAGAAAATGAACAGAAGCATCGTTGTGCTCGGCACCCAGTGGGGGGACGAGGGTAAAGGGAAAATCGTCGATCTTTTGAGCCGCGATGCCGACGCCGTGGTGCGTTTCCAGGGCGGTCACAACGCGGGCCACACGCTGGTCATCGACGGTGAAAAAACCGTGCTCCACCTGATCCCGGCAGGGATTCTGCAGCCGGGCGTGGAGTGCCTGATCGGTAATGGCGTGGTGCTTTCGCTGCATGCCTTGCGCGAGGAGATCGAAGCCCTGGAGGCTCGGGGTGTCGAGGTGCGTTCGCGGATCAGCATCTCGCCGGCCTGCGCCATCATCATGCCCTGGCACGAGGCTTTGGACCGGGCGCGTGAAGAGGCGCGCGGCGCCAAGGCCATCGGCACGACCTGCCGCGGCATTGGGCCGGCCTATGAAGACAAAGTGGCCCGCCGCGGCCTGCGCACCTCCGACCTGCGAACGCCCGAACTGCTGGCCGAGAAAATAGAACACGTACTCGATTTTCACAATTTCGTTCTCACGCAGCGTTTCGGCAAGGAACCGCTGGATTTCAGGGCCATGCTGGACCAGGCGCTGGAACTGGGCGAGTACTTCAAGGATCAGGTTGCCGACGTCAGTGGCCGCCTCTACGAATTGCGGGCCGCGGGCAAGCGCGTGATGTTCGAGGGCGCCCAGGGCAGCCTGCTGGACATCGACCATGGCACCTATCCCTACGTCACCTCGTCCAATACCACGGTCGGCGGCGTGTGCACCGGGGCAGGGGTCGGCCCGAACGCCATCGACTACGTGCTGGGCATCGCCAAGGCCTACGTTACTCGGGTCGGCGGCGGGCCGTTTCCGACGGAACTGTTCGACGAGGCGGGCAAGCGCCTGGCGCGGCGTGGCGACGAATTCGGCGCTACTACCGGCCGCCCGCGGCGCTGCGGTTGGCTCGACGCGGTGGCCCTGCGGCGCATGGTCAGCCTGAACGGGGTCAGCGGCTTCTGCGTGACCAAGCTGGACGTGCTGGACGGCTTCGACGAGATTCGCATCTGCACGGCCTACCGCTTGGGTGACGAAGTGCTGGACGCACCCCCGCTGGACGTACAGGACTGGGCCCGGCTGGAGCCGGTGTACGAAACCTTCCCCGGCTGGCAGGAATCATCGCGCGGCGCGACCCGCATGGAAGATCTGCCGGCCAACGCGCGCAGCTACCTCGAAGCGATGGAGGCCCTGTGCGGCGCACCGGTCCACATCGTGTCCACCGGCCCCGACCGCAGCGAAAACATCGTCATCCGCTATCCCTTCGATCTGTAGGTCCGAATTCATTCGGTAGCCAATCGCCTTCGCGCGGGGAGGAGCCGGGCATCCCGGTTCAGGACACGCTCCAGACGTCCCTGTGCGCTAATCGGCTGTTCCCGACAGCCCGATTGTCCTGCCCCGGGATACCCGGCTCCTCCTTCGGGACACGATGGTTCGCGAGCGAATTCGAACCGATTGCGACTGTTCTTTTGACCTCGATCATGTAAGCGCGATTTTGCGCGTATACTACGCAATTCTAAATTAGAACATGCTAAAATAAGAGTCGCCCAAAGTACCCGTTAAGTGGTGTTCAAATGAATGACTCGCGCAACGGCTGGATTGCCGGCCTGGTATTCATTCTCGTCCTGATCTCCGTCCCCGTCTGGTATTTCACGCGGAGCGAGGCAGTCGCCGAAGGGCAGACGATCGATACGCCCTGGGACTTCGTGCCCGGGCGCGCTGAACCGGTCGATCACAGCAGCCTGTTTCAACAGACGTTTGCCACCGGCCAGGAAGTCACCCGGGCCTGCCTGCAATGCCACGAAAACGCGGGCGAACAGGTCATCCACACGGCTCACTGGCGCTGGCAGGCCGACCCCGTGATGATGGAAGGGCGGGCCGAACCGGTTTCTGTCGGCAAGAAAAACGCCATCAACAACTTCTGCATCGGCATCCAGGGCAACTGGGCCAGCTGCACGTCCTGCCACGCGGGCTACGGCTGGGAAGACGAGAACTTCGATTTTGACAACACCGACAATGTCGATTGCCTGGTCTGCCATGACCAAAGCGGGACTTATCTCAAGGGCAAGGCCGGTATTCCGGCCGAGGGTGTCGACCTGCTGGCGGCTGCCCAGAGCGTTGGCCTGCCCACCCGCGAGAATTGCGGCGGCTGCCACTTCCGCGGCGGCGGCGGTGACGCTGTCAAGCATGGCGACCTCGACCAAAGCCTGTACTACCCGGACGAGGAACTCGACGTGCACATGGGGCGTTACGACTTCCAGTGCATTGATTGCCATCGCACCAAGGATCACGTGATTGGCGGGCGCGCGATCACGGTCAGCGTCGACAAGGCCAACCAGATCGCCTGCACCGATTGCCACAGCGAACGCCTGCACGCCGATGCGCGCATCAACGCGCACACCGCCACCGTGGCCTGCCAGACCTGCCATATCCCGCGCGTGGCCCGCAAGGAAGCCACCAAGGTGCACTGGGACTGGTCGGAGGCCGGCGATCCGAGCCGCGAGGAAAATGTGCACGAGTACCTGAAGATCAAGGGCAGTTTCGTCTACGAAAAGAACCTCAAGCCCGCTTTCCGCTGGTTCAATGGCTTGGCCGACCGCTACCTGCTGGGCGACACGCTGGACGATGACGGCATCACCGCCCTCAATCCACCGCTCGGCAGCATCAGGGATCCGGACGCGCGCATCTGGCCGTTCAAGATCCACGAGGCGCATCAACCCTATGACACGCAGTACAACTACCTCCTGCAGCCGGTGACCTCGGGCAAGGGCGGCTTCTGGAGCGAATTCGACTGGGACCAGGCGCTGCGACTGGGCGCTGAAGTCACCGGCCTGCCGTACAGCGGCCATTACGCATTCGCCGAAACCGAGATGTACTGGCCGCAGACCCACATGGTGGCGCCGAAAACCCAGGCACTGCAGTGCCGCGCCTGCCATTGCGAGGGCGGTTGTCTCGACTGGGAAGCGCTGGGCTATCCGGGTGATCCGATGCGTTGGGGCAGCCGCGACCGGGTACACCCGGTGGGCGTTGCTTCCAGCCCGACGGGAGCCGGACGATGAAACAGCACTGTCGCGGCTGGCTGATCGTTCTGCTGGGTTTGCTGGCCGGCATGATGGCCGACGCGGGCGCCAACGACTTGCATCCGGACTTTCCGCTGCTGGACGCCAGTGGCCGTCCCGTTCTGCTCAGCGGCCGTCCCCTTTCGACCATGCGGACCTGCGGCGAGTGTCACGATGCCCAGTTCATCGAGTCTTCGAGTGATCACGCGGACGCCGGCGCAGCGCAGATCGGTAGCGGTGGAACACGCCATGCCTGGGCTTCCGGGCCGGGTTACTTTGGCGGCTGGGATCCACTGCGTTACGACAACCCCGCGACGGCCGACGGTTCGGTGGATCTCGATGCCTGGCTACTGGCATTCGGAGCCCGTCACGTGGGTGGCGGCCCGGCTTCCGGCCAGGTGGAAATGGACTGCCTGATGTGCCACAGCGACATCACCGAGCCGGAGCGGCGCGAACAGGCACTCGCGTCCGGTGACTTTGCCTGGGCCAATTCCGCTCGCCTTTCTGTTCGCGGGATCGTCGTGAAGTCCGACGGGCGCTGGCAGTGGAACCCCTTCATGTTCCAGCCCGATGGAACCCTGAACGACGGATTGCTGGAGATTCGCAAGCCGCGCGACGAGAACTGTGCGCAATGCCATGGCCAGACCGAAGTAGCGCTGGACGAGCCGCTGACCCTGGCCCCGGATCCGGCACGGCGCACGCTGACCGATCGCACGGGGCAGGTGATATCTCCACAGAAGCTGAACAACAGCGGCCTGAACCTGGCCGGTAAGGAAGCACTCACCCACGCCTTTGACGTGCACGCCGACCGCGTGGTGGGTTGTGTCAACTGCCACTATTCTTTGAACAACCCGGTCTATTTTCAGCAGCGGCCTGAGAGCCGGCCGCCGCACCTTGATTTCGACCCCAGGCGGTTGACCAACTCGGATTACCTGACCCGGCCTCTGCACCAGTTCGCCAAGGGCCATACGACCTATGGCCTGGCTGCGGTCGAAAGCGAAAACAGCCTGCGCCGCTGTGAGTCCTGCCATGACGCGACCAGGGTGCACGACTGGCTTCCTTACAAGGAGCGTCACTTCGAATCACTGGCCTGCGAGGCTTGCCACATCCCGCAAGTCTACGGCCCGGCCCTGCAGGTGCTCGATTGGACCCTGGTCGACCGCGACGGGCTGCCGCGGCGGCAATACCGCGAAGTCGAAGGCGATCCGACGACGGCCGACAGCCTGATTCATGGTTTCCGCCCGGCCATGCTGGCGCGTGAAAACGTGGGCGGCAAGCGCAAGCTGGCGCCGTTCAACCTGGTCAGCAGCTGGTACTGGCTGGCGGGAGATCCGCAACGCCCGGTGTCCCGGGAGCAACTGGTGCAAGCCCTGTATCCCAACGGCCGGCTGGACGGAGACGTATTGCGCGCATTGGACCAGGATGATGACGCCAGCCTCACCGGCCCGGAGTGGCGGCTCGATACGCCGGAACGTGCACAGGCGGTCCGTGAGCGGCTGGAAGCCTCCGGTCTGAATAATGTGCAGCTGGCCGGCGAGATCACGCCGTTCCCCATCAGTCACGACGTCGTGAATGGCCAGTGGGCCACGAGGGACTGCCGCCGCTGCCATGGCGCCGATTCGATCCTCGGCACTCCGTTTGCGCTGGCCACCTTTTTGCCCGGCGGCCTCGAACCTGTTCTGATCGGCGCGGCAAACCCGGGCGGCCTGGGCGTTGTCGGCCCGGCCGAGGGTGGCGGCGCCAGTTTCCTGCCCGACACGCGCAGCGAAGGCTTCTACATCATCGGCCTGGATGGGCCGGGCTGGGTGGACATCGCCGGCCTCCTGATGTTCTTCGGTATTCTGTTCGGGGTGACCGTGCACGCGGTTGCCCGTTACCTGGCTCGCCGTCGCCGGCCGTTGCAGCATCGCCCCATGCGCCGGGTGCACATGTACGATGCCTACGAGCGCATCTGGCACTGGCTGCAGGCCAGCACCATCCTGCTGCTGATCTTTACCGGCCTTATCATCCACAAACCCCATCTGTTCGGCATGTTCAGCTTCGCCTACGTGGTGCAGATGCACAACGTGCTTGGCTTCATCGTGCTGATCAACGCCGCGCTGGCGCTGTTCTACACGGTCGCCAGTGGCACCATCCGGCGCTTCTTCCCCAAGACCGAGGGATTCGTGGGGCGCGCGCTGGCGCAGGCGGCCTTCTACACGAAGGGCATATTTGCCGGTGAAGCCCATCCGCTGGAGAAAACAAAGGCCAACCGTCTGAACCCGTTGCAGCAGATCACCTACCTGGCGATCCTGAACATCCTGTTGCCTGCCCAGGTCGTCACCGGCGTGCTCATCTGGGGCATGCAGAAATGGCCGCTGCTGGCGGCAGCGCTGGGCGGTCTGCCGGTGCTGGCTCCGCTGCACACGCTGCTGGCCTGGGCGTTCGCCGCATTCATCGTGATGCATGTCTACCTGACGACCGCTGCCGGCGAAACTCCTGGCGCAGGTATCCGGTCCATGATCAGTGGTTGGGAAGAAGTTGAAGTACACGCCGGCGAAGCCGGCCCCCGGTCACTGGATTCCACAACAGAGGAAGCCTCCCATGTCTGAATACAAATCTTCCGGTGCAGGCCCGAAGCCCTACATGAACCCCTACCTGGCAGGCACGCTGCTGGGAGTGGTGCTGTTCCTGGCATTTTTCGTCACCGGCAGCGGGCTGGGCGCCTCCGGCGGCCTCAACCGGATGGTGGTCTATGTGCAGAACATCATCGTCCCGGAGCACATCGACCAGGTTCCCTACCTGCTGAAAATGGCCGGCGGCAAGACCAACCCGCTGGACAGCTGGATTGTCTACCTGACGGTAGGCACGATCTTTGGCGGTTTGATTTCCGGATTGCTCGGGCGCCGGGTGAAACTGGAGACCAACAAGGGCCCCCGCATCGGCAACAAGACGCGCTGGGTGATGGCCTTCCTGGGTGGCGCCCTGATGGGATACGGCGCGCGCCTGGCGCGCGGCTGCACGTCCGGGCAGGCCCTGTCCGGTGGCGCCGTGCTGTCGGTCGGCAGCTGGGCGTTCATGTTCGCCGTTTTCGCCGGGGCCTATGCATTCGCATACTTCCTGCGGCGATTCTGGAATTAGGTTCTGGGGGACATCACAATGACTACATTTCCTCTCCCGCTCGCAGATATGTTCGGACACTACGGTGCCTACGTCGTATACGCGCTTGTCGGTGTCCTTTTCGGCGCCGTGCTTGAGACGGCCGGCTTTGGTAACTCGAAGAAATTGGCGGCACAGTTCTACTTCAAGGACCTGACGGTATTCAAGGTGATGTTCACGGCCATCATCGTGGCCTGTGCCCTGATCTTCCTCACATCGGCCATCGGCCTGCTTGATTACAACCTGGTCTGGGTGCCGCCCACCTATCTTTGGCCCGGAATTGTCGGCGGACTGATCATGGGCGTTGGCTTCATCGTCGGCGGCTTCTGCCCCGGTACATCGCTGGTGGCGATGGCCACAGGCAAGATAGACGGCGTGTTTTTCGTGCTCGGCGTGCTAACCGGCATCTTCCTGTTCGGCGAAACCGTCAGCAGCTTCGCCGTCTTTTTCAACAGTTCCTACATGGGCCGCTTCACTCTGCCCGAACTGTTCGGCGTGAGTTACGGCCTGGTGGTCGTAGGGGTGGTGCTGATGGCGCTGTTCATGTTCTGGGGCGCCGAGCGGCTCGAAGCCGCGGTGGGCGGTGAAACTGCGCAGCGGGCGCCACGCTGGGCGCCGGCCGGCGCCGCGGCGCTGGTCGCGCTGGCCGTGGCCGCACTGGTTATCGGCCAGCCGGACACCGAAGACCGCTGGCGCATGATCGAAGCGGAGCAGACCGCGCTGCTGGATGAGCGCGCGGTGCAGATCGAACCGGCCGAGTTGCTCGGGCTGATCAATGACACGCGCATCAAGGCGATTCTGCTGGACGTCCGTGACGAGCGCTATTTCAACCAGTTCCATATCCAGGGCGCGCGCCACTTGCCGGAAGGTGAAGTGGTCAAGGCGGCTCGCGAACTCATGATGGAGCCCGCCAACACGGTGTTCGTGACGATGGGCAACGACGAGACCGCGGCGACCGCGGCCTGGAAGAAACTCAAGGCCGAAAGCCTGCCCAACGTGTACATCCTGGAAGGCGGCGTCAACAACTGGATCCGGACGTTCAGCGATGCGACGTTCCTGCAGGAACGGCTGCTGCGCGATCGGGAGAACGACCGGCCGGCCTACCGCTTCGACGCGGCGATCGGCGCGCGCCACCCGGCCGCCGAGCCGAATCCCCTGGCCTACGAGTTCGAGTTCGAACCCAAGGTCAAGCTGGAGCTGAAGCGCGCCGCCACCGGCGGCGGCTGCGGCTAACTCCACGACCCATTTCATCCGGCAAAACGTAGGACCGAATTTATTCGGGAAACACGGCTCCAACATCGCGAACGACGTTCGCTCCTACGCGCGTTACCGGCAAAACGTAGGACCGAATTCATTCGGGAAACACGGCT
>JAPHSB010000010.1 GCA_026193295.1 Lysobacterales bacterium | reverse complement strand
CTGCTGCTGGCCCTGGCCGGTTGGGGCCTGTACCTGGCCAATTTCTATTCCCTGCTGCTGGGGTTCCTGTTCGTCCCCTACATGAACCGCTTCCAGATCCGGCCCGAGGAACGTGCTCTCGAGCAAGTCTTTGGAGAGGCATTCGTCGAATACTGCAAACGAGTCAGGCGATGGCTCTGATCATTCGACACGAGGAACCCGCGGCGCAACGACGGGCATTCGGACGCACCGATAGTGGGGCTGGCGGCTCGTTCTCAGAACCTGCCTGGGGGCAGGTTCAGACGGTACCCCAGCCCCCGAACGGTTTCGATCAGGGATTCGTCTCCATCCTGGTCGATTTTCTTGCGCAGTCTGCCGATGTAAACGTCCACCACGTTGGTCGCGGGATCCATGTTCAGGCCCCATACGTTGCTCAAGATTCGCTCGCGGCTGAACAGTGTGCCGGGATTGGTCATCAGCAGTTCCAGGATGGCCAATTCCTTTGCGGTCATGTGCACGTCTTTATTGT
Source organism: Lysobacterales bacterium (assembly GCA_026193295.1). Lineage (GTDB taxonomy): Bacteria > Pseudomonadota > Gammaproteobacteria > Xanthomonadales > SZUA-36 > CALKKN01. Next base: position 2,985 of record JAPHSB010000010.1, on the reverse strand, counting down.
CGACGGTAACCTGCAAAGACCGGCGGTCGAAAACGATGTTGCCCCCTCGCAGGCAGGGATCCTCTTCCGCCTTCACAGAGCCGCGTCGAATCACGGCTTCAATACGGGCCAACAGCTCCTCGAATGAAAACGGTTTCGTCATGTAGTCATCTGCGCCCAGGCGCAAACCGGTAACCACATCATCGACGCTGTCCATCGCCGTCAAAATCATCAGCGGCGTATCGACCTTGTTCATCCGCAATTGCTGACACACTTCGTGGCCGTGTATGCGCGGCAGAATCAGATCGAGCAGAATCAGGTCGAACTTCCCTTCGAGCGCCAGCTTCAGGCCCTGCTCGCCATCGCTGGCGACAACACAATAATGGCCTTCTGCGCGCAGTCCCCGGTCAAGAAAATCCGCGACACTTTTTTCGTCCTCGACAATCAGAATTCTCATGCGGTGATCCCAAATTGGCTCCCAACCGGCAGGGTGACCGTGGCAGTTGCCCCTTCACCCAGCTCCCCTTTCAACGAAATGGTGCCATTGTGTGCTTCGACAATGGCTTTCGCAACCGGCAGGCCGAGACCGGTACCCGGCGCCTGCGCCTCGGCGTTTGGCGCCCTGTAAAAACGTTCAAACACCAACTCCGAATGTTCCTCGGAAAGCCCGATACCGGTGTCCGTAAAAGTGATTTCCACGTTCTCGTTCGTTCTCAGAACCTGTATTTCAACCCGGCCACCCGGATTCGAATAGCGCAATGCATTGTCCATCAGGATCGCAAACACCTGCCGCAGTCGGCCCGCGTCCCCCCGCACATAGGCCTTTGCATCCACTCGGCCCTGCCCGATGCTGACGCCCCTCTGCTCGGCCTTGACGGAAAACTCCTGGCACACCGCCTCAATCATACCGGCAACAGCCACTGAACCCAGCTTGAGACGGGGCTCGCCCGCGTCGGCACGCGCGATAAACAACAGGTCATCCACCAGCCGTGTCGCATTATCCGCCTGATCCATGACTCGTCGGAAGGAGTCCCTGTAATCCAGGTTGGTCTTGTCGGAGCCTCGCTGCGCAATTTCCGCCTCACCCCTGATTGCAGTCAGCGGTGTGCGGAATTCATGGCTTATGTCGGCCAGCAACTTTCGGCGCTTGGCGTCGACATTGGCCAATTTCGCATTACTGACCTGCAATTCCCGGGTTCGCTCGTCGACCGTCGCCTCCAGCCGCAAATTGGTGTCACGCAGTTCCTTGCGGTGATCGGACAACCGGGTCGCCATGGTGTTGAAAGCGTCGCCCAGTTGTTGAAATTCCAGTTCACTCAATTCCGGGATACGGTAAGACAGATCGTCATCCCTGAACGCCCGGGCGCCTTGCTGCAATGCACCGACGGAGCGAGTGAGGTGACGTGAGAAAAAGACAATAATGAAAAACGTGATGATCACCAATGCCACCATCAGGATCGGCAGGTATCTCGTGATGTCTCGGGTGAGCGCCGTCCCTCCTCGATCCAGGATCTGCGATTCGGGCTTCTGTTTTGACGTGGCCGCAACGACCAGGCTGTTGAACCGGTCGGCGAATCCGGCATTCCTCAACCGGTCCAATTCATTGCGGGCGTCCCCAGGCCGGCCTTCCTTCAGTGCCTGCTCGACCTGCTCGCCGGTCCGAATGATATTCTCGACCAGGCTTTCGATTTCAGACAGCAACTCCAGTTGCTCGTCTTCATTGGCGCTCCCGCCAAAGGCACCTTCTGCAGCAATACCCTGGCGCACTCGCGAGATGGCGCCGCGAAGTGCCGAAGCGCGCGTTTTTCGTTCCGACAAGCCCCTGCTGTCATTGAGCAGGACACTGTCGGTCAGCGCATTCTGTTCTGTCAATGTCAGGCTGGATACTGCCTGGTAGCCTTGCAGGACCTCGCTGGCGAGGGAGATTCGCTCAAACTCATCTTTGCCCCGCTTGACACTTTCAGTGAATTGCCACGCGATGACCAGAGCAACCAGCGTCAGCATGGCGAACGCAACGTGGAGTTCTCGGACGAATCGCAGTTTGAAGCGTGGCATTTTCCGGCTCCCCGCACGTATGAGCGGACGTAGGCAATCAATTTCGCCCTCCGGTGCGGAGGATTCCTGTTCGTGGACCTGAATTCCTGCCCTACAAGGATACATTAAGTCCATGTTGACCAGTTGAGTCTGAATCATGGACGGGTACTGGCAACCTGCCGTGCCAGATCAGGATATGAGCCAGAACGAGGCCGGCACCGGCGGGTCGCCAGACCGGCACTCACCAGAACTTGATCCATATCTGCTTGCCACAGGCCGATGTGTGCTAAATATTTTCGTTACCCGAGCATTACTTGATTTTGAACCTCCTGAACCCGAGTGGAGAACGTAGCCATGTCAAAAACTGCCGCTAGAGATCTTGTTTCAGATAACGCTGTTTTACATCTGCCTGATGGTCAAACCATCGAACTGCCGGTGCTGACCGGTACAGAAAACGAAAAAGCCATCGACATCAGCAAACTGAGATCGCAGACCGGACACATAACGATGGACCCGGGCTATGGAAACACCGGGTCCTGCCAAAGCGAAATCACTTTTCTCGACGGCGAGAAAGGGATCCTCCGCTACCGTGGAATACCCATCGAACAACTGGCGGACAAGGCCTCGTTCGTCGAAGTGGCCTATCTCATCATTTACGGCAAGTTACCCAACCAAAAGGAGTTGGATGCCTTCGCGGACGAGTTGAATCATCACGCCATGCTGCACGAGGACATGAAGCACTTCTTCGCCAGCTTCTCGGGGCAAGCCCACCCCATGGCCATCCTCTCTGCCATGGTGGCGTCTTTGTCCGGCTATTACGGAGCAAGCGGGACGAACGACGTAGACACCAATGCCGCCCGCCTGATTTCCAAGATTCGCACCCTGGCCGCTTTCTCCTACAAGAAATCCATGGGCCAACCTTTTATCTATCCGAAGGATGACCTTTCCTACTGCGCCAATTTCCTGCGGATG
>JAPHSB010000460.1 GCA_026193295.1 Lysobacterales bacterium | reverse complement strand
GCGTTGTCCACCTTGGCGATTTCCGGCGGATCGGCCTCGGTCGGCAACTGGTCGACCACCCGCGAGACCCGGTCCCTGATATCGTTGGCAGCTGCGTCGATATCGCGATCGAGGCGAAATTCGACCCGGATATCGGAACGCTCGTCACGGCTCGTCGAGTTGAGCTTCTCGATGCCCTCGATGCCGGCGATCGCGTCCTCGATGATCTGCGTGACCTTGGTCTCGATGACTTCGGCCGAGGCGCCGCGATAACTGGTCTCGATGGAAACCACCGGCGAATCGACATCCGGATACTGGCGCACCGGCAGCCGGCCCAGAGAGGCCAGGCCAATGATCACCAGCAGGGCCGATATAACCGTGGCAAAAACCGGCCGCCGGACGGACTGGTCGGAAATGATCATTACTGCTGAACCCTCATCCGCTGTGGCCGGGCAGGATTTCCACCTGCTGCCCCGGACGAGCTTTCTGCGTTCCCTCGGTGATGACCCGCTCACCAGCCTGGAGACCATCCAGGATTTCCACCTCCCCGGGGCGGCGCCGACCGCTCTCGACCCGACGGCGCTCGACCACGTTATCCGGACCGACCACGAGCACATACTGATTGCTGCGCTCCGGCACGATGGCCTGCTCGGGAATCATCAGCGACTCGACATCCTCCTTGAGCACCGTGACCGTAAGGAACATGCCTGCCCGCAAGCGCTGGTCATCGTTCGGCAGCAGCGCGCGCACTATCACGGTCCGGCTTACCGGGTCGACTCGCGTATCGATGGTGGTGACCTCGCCACTGAATGTCAGGTCGGGCCAGGCCGCGCTGTGGGCGGTGACGGTCAGTCCCGGCGCCAGCCGCGCCAGGAAAACCTCCGGCACGTTGAAGTCCAGCTTGATCGACGAGGTGTCGTCCAGCGTCGTGATCACGGTGGTCGGGCCGACAATGCTACCCAGGCTGACGCGGCGCAAGCCCAGTTGGCCGGCAAATGGAGCCCGGATTACCGTGTGGTCGAGCCGCGCCTGAGCGGCGTTGACTGCCGCCAGGTCAGCGTCCCGCTTGGCTTCCAGCTGTTCCAGCTGGGACTCCGAGACCACGCGTGTCTTGAACAGCTCATTCGATCGCCGGTACTGACTTTCCGAATCGACCAGCGCCGCCTTGGCCGCAGCCAGGTCGGCCAGTGGCTCTGAGCTCTCGAGCCGGGCGAGAATATCGCCCTTTGCCACCTTCTGCCCTTCTTCGAACAGGATTTCGACGATAGCCGCCGTAATTTGGGGACGGATCTCGACGGCCTCGTTGGCGCGCGCGTTGCCCAGCGCTTCGGCCGATAGCGGAAAGGGCTTGATGACCGCCTCGCTGACGATCACGCCGGGCGCCTGCTGGGCGACGGCCAGTTGCCACGGCAACAGGCACAGCATGAGGAAATGTGACAGCTTGAGGGCTGGGCTCACTCTGCGATTCCTAAATGGGCGAACACTGCATGATACCCCTATTGAAAAGGGCCGGCACGGCCGGCCCTCCTGTCGATCCTGCGACTACGACCCAGTAAACAGGGCAACCCCGCCCCGGATCAGAAACTGGCTCGGAACTCAGCTCCCCAGTAGGCGGGCTCGTTGACGAAGGCGGTCAGGTTGAGGAAGTTGATGCCGCCTTCGACCACGATCTCATCGGTAATGTTGCGGCCCACCAGTGCGAAGTCCATGCCACTGGCGGTGCGGTAGCCGGCGCGCAGGCCGCCCAGCCAGCGTGCTTCCTGGACGAATTCGATCGACCGGTGCAGGAACAGGTTCGACTTGTCGCGGTAGTTCCAGTCGGTGTTGAAGTACAGGTCACCGTTCTGCAGGGGATGCGTGTACTGCAGAATGAAGTTTGCTATCCACTCGGGCGTCCGCGGCAGCGGGTTGCCGTCGATGTATACCTCCGTCACCGGACCGAAGGGACCATCCCGCATACCCGCAATGGGGTCGAGACCGGTGCAGGTGGGAGCCGAGCCGCACAAGTCGTCTCGCAGGCCGGGGTCATCGATTTCCGTGTCGTTGTAGCTCAGGTTCGCCGAAGCGAACAGGTTCTCGGTGATCAGCAGGTCGAATTCGGTCTCCACACCATAACCATTCACCTTGTCCGCGTTCAGGAGTTGGTTCACGTTCGCGGCGCCGCCGGTTGCCGTCAATTGCTGGTCGTCGTTCCGGAAGGAATACACCGAGGTGTTCCAGCGGGCCCGGCCGTCCATCAGCATGCTTTTGAAGCCGAGCTCGGCCGACAACGTTTCCTCGGTCTTCGCCGAACTGACGAAGCCGAAGCGTCCGAGCGTCACCGGGCCGCGCGAGCCGGTCGCGAGGCGGCCGTACCAGGTCCAGTCCTCGCTGGCGTCAAATGACAGCGCGACATCCCAGTTGAAGAAGCTGTCCGAGACCGAAATCGAAGCCGGCGTCACGCTGCCGCCGGGCACTCCGGGCCCGACCTGCAGATCTTTCTCGTCGTCGGTCCAGCGTCCACCTACGGTCAGTGACCAGGCCTCCGTGAGTGCATACTCGGCCTGGCCGAACACGGCTTTCGAGGTGGTCTGCTGGCTGACCAATGCGGTTGCGGAAGGATTGAGAAAGTCCTGGTTGATCAGGTCGAAGTCCTCGTCGAAATAGTAGAGGCCAACCTGGTAAAACAGCCGGTCGGCCTGCCCGGCCAGCCGGAACTCCTGGGTGAACTGCTCCAGGTCGTCGAGGCCGTCACCGGTGGCGACACCGAAGAACACCTGCTTGCCCAGTTCGCCGATATCGGCGGGATCGAACGAGATCTCGCCGCCGTCCACGTCGGCGCTCTGGAAGTTTTCGACCGTGTCGTAGCCGGTGATCGACGTCAGCGTCATCTCGTTCGCCAGGTTCCATTGCAGGTTCAGCGCGCCGCCGTAGTGATCGAGGTCCAGCGTCGCGATGTCCCCGCTGTCCTGGCTGGCGATCTTCTCATTGAATTCGGGCCGCAAGCCGGAGGTGCCGACCTTGATCGCGTTGGCGTAGAACACGTTCGGATCGCTGCCGCTCTGGCTGAAACCGTGCAGTTTGAGGTGGCCGGAAAAGGTATCAGACGGATCCCACTGCAGCTGGACGCGCCACGCGAACTCATCGAAACCACCGAAGTCGTCGCCCGGGCCGTTGTAGGTGTTGTCGATCCACTTGCCGCGCTCCTGGTACTTGAGTGAAACGCGCGAAGTCAGCGTGTCGGTCAACGTAAAGTTGCTGGCCGCTTCGGCGATAAACGTCTCCCGTGAGCCGTAGGACGCGATGAAATAGCCATTGCGCTCAGTGCTGGGCCTGACCGAATCGATCTTGATGACACCGGCGTTGGTGTTGCGGCCAAACAGTGAGCCCTGCGGCCCCTTGAGCACCTCGATGCGCTCGACATCAAACAACGGCAGGCTGCGCAGTGTATTGTTTTCGAGTGCGATCTCGTCGTAAATCATCGCGACCGGCTGGTTGGCGTTGACGTC
>JAPHSB010000202.1 GCA_026193295.1 Lysobacterales bacterium | reverse complement strand
CGAGGCTGGTCCGACGCACCTCTCCCACGACATCGGAGCGGCGGGCCGGATTGATGTTGTCGTGTCGTCCGCCGTCGTTTTTCGACAGGCCGCTGGCCAGGATGGGTTCGACGTCCCAGCGGCTCCGCGCGAATTCCTGCATGCGGGCGGCGAGGGCCAGGACGTCGGTGCCGTTGTCGAGATTGACGCCCGCCGAGTTGACGCGCTCGGATCCATACAGGTTTCGCGGCAACGGAATGGCGGGATGGGCAACCGGGTCGGCCGCCGCTACCTGCTGGATGGGGTCGCGGACGACCTCCGACACGGGCAGTTCCTCGTCGACGATGCGGTTGACGAACGAAGTGTTCGAGCCATTCTCCAGCAAGCGCCTCACCAGGTACGGCAGCAGGTCCTCATGCTCTCCGACCGGCGCATAGACCCGGCAGGCATGGTGAAAATCGGGCTGGCTCATGACAACGCCGTAAAGGTCTTCGCCCATCCCGTGGAGGCGCTGGAATTCGTAATCCAGCCGGTCGCCCGCCAGTTCGGCCACGACCGCGATCGTGTGCGCGTTATGGGTGGCGAACTGGGGATAAAAGGCCTGCCGGTTGGCCAGGACTTTCTTTGCGCAGGCAATGTAGGAAATGTCGGTATTGGCCTTGCGGGTGAACACCGGGTAGCCCGCATACCCTTCCACCTGCGCATGCTTGATCTCGCTGTCCCAATAAGCTCCCTTGACCAGGCGGACCGGGATGCGCTGTCCCGTCTGGCGCGACAGTTCAGCCAGCCATTCGATGACCGCCGAGGCACGTTTCTGATAGGTCTGCAGCGCCAGCCCGAAACCGTTCCATCCGGCCAGGTCGGCCTCCCTGAGTACGGCGTCGAACACGTCCAGCGTCAGCATCAGGCGGTCGGCCTCCTCGGTGTCGACCGTCAGGGCCATGCGGTTGGCCATGGCCAACTGCGCCAACTCCAGCAATCGCGGGGTCAGTTCACGAAGCACGCGGCGGCGCTGGCCCTGCTCGAAACGCGGATGCAGGGCAGAAAGCTTTACCGAGATGCTGGGGGCCGCAAAGATGTCGTCCGGGCGCTGACGGCTGCCGAGCGCCGTGATGGCCTCACGGTAGGCCTGCAGGTAGCGATCGGAATCCGCCCGGGTAAGCGCGGCTTCCCCGAGCATGTCGAAGGAATAACGAAAGGTTTTGTTCTTCTTGTTCAGCGAACGCTCGATCGCATCCTCGATCGTTCGGCCCATCACGTACTGGTGTCCCATGATGCGCATTGCCTGCCGTATGGCCGTGCGCACCATGGGCTCGCCGCTGCGGTTGATCAGCCGCTTCAGCGTCGTTCGGAAATTGGACTGGGTGCTGTCGGACAGCGCAATCAGCTTGCCGGTCAGCATCAGCCCCCAGGTAGACGCGTTGACCAGGACCGAGGAACTTTTCCCGAGGTGGGATTCCCAATCCGCATCCCCCAGTTTGTCGGCGATCAGTTTCTCGGCGGTATCGTCATCAGGAATACGCAGCAACGCTTCGGCCAGGCACATCAGGACCACGCCCTCCTCCGAGGACAGGTCATACTCCTGCATGAAGGCTTCCATCAAGCCCTGTTCCGCCTTGCGGTCGCGCACGGCCTGCACCAGCGACCGGGCCCGCTGGTCGACACGGGCCTGTGCCGCCGGCTCGAGGCGTGCTTCGGACAGCAGGCTCCGCACCACTTCAGCCTCATCGGCGTGGTAGAGGCGATCGATTGCGTCACGCAGGGGGTCGCGCGGTACGGAACCTGATGTCAGAAAGTCATGGACCTGCTGGTCAATCACCGAACGATACTCCCCGGCTGGCGAATCGGGCCGCGTGCAATGCCGCGCGGCTGTCGGTCTGATGCTGGATGTTCCTGCGCCGCCAGTTTAACCCCCACCCGCATCCAGTGAAACACGGCGCGAAAAATATCAGGCTTTTCTTGCCCATGCAGCGAATGCGCGGATACAATTGGCGGCTTGGCGAGTTCGCCCGGAAGCGGGCACAGGCGCGGGGAACCGATGGTCGTGGTATCACACAGTCCTGACGGCTCTGCCGAGCGCATCATGGCGAGGGGCAATTTCTCCCTGGATGCCGGCGGGCTGATCTCCCTGTTGCTGGCGCTGACTGCGGTTACCCTGGGCCTGGCGGGATTGTTGGCCTGGCAGGGCTTCTGGCCCGTGCTGCTGATCGCGGTCATCCAGCTCACGCTGGTGGTCTGGATCCTGGTCAGGGCCTGGGAACGGGCCTGGGTGTCGGAGCTTCTCACTATCGGCCCGGAGTGGATCGAAGTGACACGCCAGCGGCACAAGCGGCGGGATCATTGCCGGTTGGAGGCCGCCTGGGCCGTGGTTGAACTGGAACGGCCCGAAGTTGCCTGGTACGGACCGCGCGTGATCCTGAGATCCCGGGGCAAAAAGATCGAATTGGGGCGGTTCCTGACGATCGATGAAAAAAAGCAACTCGCTGATTGCGTGCGGATTGCCGTTCAAAAACACAGCGCCATCAAAGGTGCGTTCAATGTCTGAGGCTTGGTGAGCGAATGAAGAAACAGAATACTTTCATTGTTGGCGCAGCGGTGACAGCGGCCGTCATGGCGGCCTTCTGGCTGCTGCTGGCCGCGCCCGGCTACACCGGGAACGCGATCAACATGACACGGGGTGTTACGCCCCAGTCCCTGACCCACTACCACCTGCACATGACCATCCTGTGGATTTGCGTGGTGATTGGCGTGATCGTGTTCAGCGCCATGTTCATTTCCATCGTGCTGCACCGGAAATCACGGGGGTACGAGGCTGCCAGGTTCACCCACAGCACCAAGGCGGAAATCGCCTGGACCATCATCCCGGTGGTGATCCTGGTGGTCATGGCGGTGCCGGCCACCCGGGCCCTGATCGATATGGAGGTTGCGCCCGAAACGGAGATGACGGTGAAAATTACCGGCTTCCAGTGGCGCTGGAAATACGACTACATCGAGGACGAGGTCCGCTTCATTTCATCCCTGCACCCCGAGTCGAACGCCGCTCGCCGCCTGCAGTCGGGCACCGATCCGGCCAGCGTGGAAAACTACCTGCTGGATGTCGACAAGCCGCTGGTGTTGCCGGCGGAGACCAAGATCAAGTTCATCATCACCTCCGACGACGTGATCCACTCCTGGTGGGTGCCGGCGCTGGGCTGGAAGCGGGACGCCATTCCCGGGTTCATCAACGAGGCCTGGACGGAGATCCTGGAGCCTGGCGTGTACCGTGGCCAGTGCGCCGAGTTGTGCGGCAAGGACCACGGTTTCATGCCGATCGTGCTCAAGGTGCTGCCCAAGGCGGAATTCGCAAGCTGGATCCAGGAGCAACGCCGCGACATGGCGCATGAGCAAGCCGATGTCGAGCGCCTGTGGAGCCGCGAGGAACTGATGAGCCTGGGAGAGAGTGTCTATGCCACGCAGTGCGCCACCTGTCACCAGGCGGACGGCCAGGGGCTGGCCCCGGGCTTCCCGGCCCTGGCCGGCAGCAAAGTCGCCACCGGCCCGCTGCAGGACCATATTGAAATCGTGCTGAATGGCCGCGACGGCACGGCGATGCAGGCCTGGGGCAAGATGCTGTCCGAAGCGGACATCGCCGCGGCCCTTACCTACACGCGCAACGCCTTTGGCAACGACACCGGTGACGTGGTCCAGCCCCAGGCCATCGCCCGCATCAAAAACGGATAAACGAGCAGGAAACTGAATGATGAGCATCGAACATACTCACGGCCATGATCACGAGAGCCACGCTGCCCATGACGATCACCACGATCATAAGCCCACCGGCTTTCTGAACCGCTGGCTGTTCACGACCAATCACAAGGACATCGGCACGCTGTACCTGGTATTCGCCTTGCTGATGTTCTTCACCGGCGGCGCCATGGCCATGGTCATCCGGGCCGAGCTGTTCATGCCCGGCCTGCAGCTGGTGGAGCCGGACTTCTTCAACCAGATGACGACCATGCACGCGCTGATCATGGTGTTCGGTGCGGTCATGCCGGCCTGGGTAGGCTTCGCCAACTGGATGATCCCGATGATGATCGGGGCGCCGGACATGGCCCTGCCACGCATGAACAACTGGAGCTTCTGGATCCTGCCCTTTGCGTTCGCCATGCTGCTGAGCACGCTGTTGATGGATTCCGGTGGCCCGGCGGCCGGCTGGACCCTGTATCCGCCGCTCAGCCTGCAGGGCGGCCAAAGTTTCGCCTTCGTCGTCTTCGCGGTGCACATGATGGGCATTTCGTCGATCATGGGCTCGATCAACGTGATCGCCACAATCCTGAACATGCGGGCGCCCGGCATGTCCCTGCTCAAGATGCCGCTGTTCGTCTGGACCTGGCTGATCACGGCGTTCCTGCTGATCGCGGTGATGCCGGTGCTGGCGGGCGCGGTGACCATGCTGCTGACCGACCATTTCTTCGGCACCAGTTTCTTCAACGCGGCCGGCGGCGGCGACCCGGTCATGTTCCAGCACATCTTCTGGTTCTTCGGGCACCCCGAGGTGTACATCATGATCCTGCCGGCCTTCGGCGTGGTCTCCGAGATCATCCCGACCTTCGCGCGCAAGCCGCTGTTCGGCTACACCGCGATGGTCTACGCCACGGCCAGCATCGCTTTCCTGTCGTTCATCGTGTGGGCGCACCACATGTTCACGGTGGGCATGCCGCTGACCGGCGAGTTGTACTTCATGTACGCCACGATGCTCATAGCCGTACCCACCGGGGTCAAGGTATTCAACTGGGTCAGCACGATGTGGCAAGGCTCGATGACCTTCGAGACGCCGATGCTGTTCGCGATCGGCTTCGTTGTGCTGTTCACCATCGGCGGCCTGTCCGGCCTGATGCTGGCCATCACGGCAGCCGACCTTCAGTATCACGATACCTACTTCGTGGTCGCGCATTTCCACTACGTGCTGGTGCCCGGCTCGGTGTTCGCGCTGATGGCGGGCGCCTATTACTGGCTGCCCAAGTGGACCGGCCACATGTACTCAGAAAAGTGGGGCAAGATCCACTTCTGGATTTCGGCCATCTCGGTCAACATCCTGTTTTTCCCGCAGCACTACCTGGGGCTGGCCGGCATGCCACGACGCATCCCTGACTACTCGACGCAGTTTGCCGACTTCAACATGATCTCGTCGATCGGGGGCTTCATTTTCGGCGCCTCCCAGCTGATTTTCGTCGGCGTGATCCTGCACTGCGTGTACAAGAGCCGCGAGGCGGCTTCCGGGCGCGTGTGGGAAGGCGCCAGGGGACTCGAGTGGATCCTGTCCTCGCCGCCGCCTTACCACTCCTTCAACACGCCGCCGGTGATCGACGCGACCACGGTGGCACATGCCGGAGAGGCTCACTGAGCGAGGGCATGGAGAAGGTCGGCCGGGACGAGATCGCAGCGCGGCGCAGCCGGGCAGTCAGAACCGCCTGGGTGCTGGGCGCCGTCGCGGCCCTGATTTTCATCACCTTCATCCTGTCCGGCGTGCTGAAATCGTGAACCATGAATACTGAGCAACCACAGCCCAGGCCTGCTTCGCACACCCGGATCGTGCGCCGACTGGTACTGGTGGCCGTAGCCATGTTCGGCTTCGGCTTTGCCTTGTGGCCCCTCTACAGCGTGTTCTGCGACCTTACGGGTTTTGGCGGGCGCGGGATCCAGGTCGCCGAGAGCGGCCAGCAGCTGCAGAAGTCCGACCGGCAGGTCAAGATCCGGTTCGACGCAACCGTCAATTCCGGGCTGCCCTGGCTGTTCCAGGCGAAGCAGAAAACCGCCACCGTTTCACTGGGCGAGATGAGCGAAGCGTTTTACCTCGCGATGAACAACAGCGCCGAGCCCATGGCCGGCCGTGCGATCTACAACGTCACGCCGCCGGAAGCCAGCCTGTATTTCGTCAAGACCGAGTGCTTCTGCTTCACCGAACAGGTGTTGCAGGCGAATGAAAGCAGGGAGATGCCGGTTTACTACTTCATACAGCCGGATCTGCCCGACCACATCAAGGAAATCACCCTGTCCTATACGTTCTTCCGGGATAAGAATCAAAGCGCCGAAGCGCTGGCCGCGTTTGGCGATTCGAACCCGGCGGAAGTAAGCGGCAGCCGCTAGGAGTAACGAGGCTTAACCATGGCGCAACACACAGCAGACCAATACTACGTGCCGCACGGCACCAAGTGGCCGATCGTCGGCTCGCTGGGCATGATCACCATGCTGGGCGGCGCCGCGTTCTGGGTCAATGACTATTCACTGGCGCCGTGGGCCTTCGCGGTCGGCGCGTTGATCCTCATTTACATGATGTTCGGTTGGTTCGGACAGGTCATCCGCGAGAGCGAAGCGGGCCTGTACAACGCCCAGGTCGATACGTCGTTCCGAATGGGCATGATGTGGTTCATTTTTTCCGAAGTCATGTTCTTTGCGTGCTTTTTCGGTGCCTTGTTTTACGCCCGAATGTTCTCCGTACCGTGGCTCGGGGGAGAGGGCACCGGCGCGTCAACCAACGAGCTCTTGTGGCAGGGTTATGATGCGGTCTGGCCAACGGCGGGACCGGCGCAGCTGGGCGGGCCATTCCGCACGATCCCCGCCTTCGGCGTGCCGTTCATCAATACCCTGATCCTGCTGTCCTCCGGCGTCACTGTGACGCTTGCCCACCATGCCCTGAAGAAAGACCACCGCAAGGGACTGGTGCTGTGGCTGCTGGCGACCGTGGCGCTCGGGTTCGTTTTCGTGTTCCTGCAGGTTGAAGAGTACAAGGAAGCCTATCAGCAACTGGGGCTGACGCTCGGCTCCGGCATCTATGGCTCGACGTTCTTCATGCTAACGGGGTTCCACGGCATGCACGTGACGCTGGGCGCCATCATGCTGACCGTTATCGCGATCCGCAGCATGCGTGGCCACTTCAAGCCGGAACACCATTTCGGCTTCGAAGCGGTCGCCTGGTACTGGCACTTCGTGGACGTGGTCTGGCTGGGGTTGTTTCTGTTCGTGTACGTTTACTGACGCAGCCGGCGCACAGCCGCGCAGGGAAGCCCGCCATCCGGCGGGCTTTCCGCTATTCGGGTTTGGCCGGTTGCCCGCTTTCCTGGTCGCTTTGCGGCCAATTCACCGGGCCGCTCTTGGGTTCGATATAACCCATCTGATAGGCTGCCCAAAGACCCAGGAACAAAAGCAGGGACAGGGCGATGCGCCAGGTAAGCCGCTTGACCGTTCGATCACCCTCGCCGTGGTCCTTGACCAGGAAAATCAGGGCTGAACCCAGGCTGTAGAGGATCAGAAGCAGACCGACGATGATGAATATCTTGATGGCCATGACAGTCTCCACGAAACAGCTTCGTGCCCTTGATTATAGTCGATCGCCATCCCAAGACGTGACGCAGAGATGTCTTTCAGGCCATCATTCAAACTGAGCTTGATCCTGATCATACTGGCTGCCCTGTTTCTGCGACTCGGGATCTGGCAACTGGACCGCAAGGCTGAAAAGTCCGCCCTGTTCGAGCGCTTCGACAGCGCACCGTCGATGGGGGTCGAGGAGGCACTTGCCGCGGAGCAGCAGTTTGCCCGGGTGAAGGCTTTCGGGCGCTACGACCCGGTCCGCCATGTGCTGCTCGATAACAGGATCTGGAAGGGCCGCGCCGGAGTGCACGTTCTGACACCGTTCACGCTGGCGGACGGACGGGCACTACTGGTGAACCGCGGCTGGCTGCCGCTGGCGCCGGATCGGGGCAGCCTGCCCGCAGTACCAACGGACGCTACGCCACACACCCTCCATGGACGGCTGGTTGCGCCCGTTGCCGCGGGCCCCCGGCTCGGCGAGGCCGACGTACTGGCCAGCGACCGCTGGCCACAGCTCATCACCTACTTCGACCTCGCGGGAATCAGCGCGGCACTCGGCCAACCACTGCAGCCCTGGATCGTGCAGCTCGACGCCGGCGAAGCCAGTGGCTTCGGTGACCGCCAGTGGGCGCCCGCCGTGATGGCGCCCGCCGTGCATGGCGCCTACGCGGTACAATGGCTGGCCCTGAGCATCACGGCCCTGGTCATCTGGATCACCCTGGGGCTGCGGCGCGGTGCGCGGCTGCAGCGACAGCCTGGCGGCCCGACGAATTCCAATGCGGGAGACCAAACCGAATGAAGTCCAGACTTTCGCCCCGGGTGGTACTGTTGATCATTGCGGCATTGTTCTTTCTTCCGCTGGTACTGGCCTGGTTGATGTATACCGGGACCATCGAGTTTCGGCCACAGTCGACCCGCAACCTGGGCCAGCTCGTGCAGCCTCCCCTGCCCGTGACCTGGACAGGCGTGTATCGCGATGGCGTCATGGATACGCCGGTTGCCGACAGCTTCACGGAACACTGGCTGATCCTGCACGCCCTGCCCAATCCCTGCGCCGAAACCTGCCTGCAGGTCGTCGCGGAGCTGCGCCAGGTTCACCGGGCATCCGGGCGACAGCAGTCACGCATACAGGTGGCTCTGCTGCACGATCTCGATGGGGCTGCCGAACGGCTTGCCGTGCAGGAAATCTATGCGCCCTTCCAATTGCTGGAAAACCCCGATGAATCCCTGTGGCGCATGCTACAGGACGTGGCGGGCCGCAACCTGCCGGAAACGCCTGCCCGGGGCAGCACCTATGTGATCGATCCCCTGGGGAATATAATGCTGTTCTACGCGGCCGGGTACGATCCCAATGATCTGAAAAGCGACCTGAAACGGCTGCTGACCTGGTCGAAACTGGACGAGCAATCGTGACATCTTCCCTGCACAAGCTGGTGGTCATCGCTGCGATCGTCGCCTTCGCCGTGATCGTGCTCGGCGCCTATGTCCGCCTGTCGCATGCAGGCCTCGGCTGCCCTGATTGGCCCGGCTGCTACGGCCAGTTGACCTGGCCGGACGAACCGCACGAGGTCTCGCAGGCGGCCCGGGCCTTCCCGGAGCGCCCCGTCGAGACCCACAAGGCGTGGAAAGAAATGGTGCACCGCTACCTGGCCGGCGCGCTGGTGCTGCTGGTCGTCGCGATCAACTTCCTGAGTTGGAAGGCAGCCAACCGGGGCAAGGGGCTGCGTACGCTCGCCGCAGCGCTGCTGGTGCTGATCCTGTTCCAGGCGGCGCTCGGCATGTGGACCGTCACGCTGAAACTGCTGCCGCTTGTCGTCATGGGTCACTTGCTGGGCGGCCTGGCGACCTTCAGCCTGCTGCTCTGGCTGGCCTGGCGGAGCAGCAGCTCCGGCGCCGAGTCCGGCGGCCTGGCCCCGTTTCGGTTCGCGATCCTGGCAGGCCTGCTCGTGTTGGTGCTGCAGCTGGCGCTCGGCGGCTGGACCAGCGCCAACTATGCCGCCCTGGCCTGCCCCGACTTCCCTACCTGCCAGGGATCGATGTGGCCGGACGCCGACTTCGGGGAAGGCTTCGTGCTGTGGCGTGCGATCGGTGTCGACTACGAAGGCGGTGTGCTGGACATGTCGGCTCGGGTTGCCATCCACCTGGCTCACCGGGCAGGAGCGCTGATAACCTTTCTCGTGCTGGGCGTCCTGGCGCTGCGGCTGATCCGCGCTCGCGCGGTCCGGCAGGATGGTTTGGTGCTCGGCGCACTGCTCCTGGCGCAGGTGATCCTCGGCATTCAGAACGTCTTGCTGCAGCTGCCGCTGGTCAACGCCGTCGCGCACAATGGCATGGGCGCACTGCTGCTGGCCATCAT
>JAPHSB010000140.1 GCA_026193295.1 Lysobacterales bacterium | reverse complement strand
GATCCCGAGGTCAGGACACTGTTCACCGAACTTCGAGACGAGGAGACCGAACACGTCGAGATGCTAAGAGAGGCAATGGCCAAATTACCCCCGAGCGCTAGCGTCGAGACCGAGAACGACCCCGATGATGCCCCCTATTTATAGGGCGTGGTTTACCAGGATTAAAGGGCCGGATACATTTTGCTAGAGCCGTAGAGCCGGGAACCGTAGAGCCGGGTCGGACCAACCCAACTTGCTGTTATTTGGAGTGTTCTAAATCGTTTCGGCGATACTTTTGAGCTTAAACGGCCCATTTCGGTTCCGAAATCTTCCATTTAGCCGCTTGGTCATGTTCCGGGCTTTGGTTAGTGGTGCCATTTTTGCCCCCTAAACAGTGCTTTAAGCGCTGTAGTCTGGCCACATGATTGTGAAAAAATATGTGTATCAATCAGATAGGCAGGTCCGACCCCATCCACAGTCATCTACATCCCCATCTACATACCCCATCTACATAGAATAAAAAAAGCCCTTCCGAAGAAAGGCTTTATTTTCAATTATATACGGCATGTATTGGCGGAGAGGGTGGGATTCGAACCCACGGTGCGGAAAACCGCACACTTGATTTCGAGTCAAGCCCGTTCGACCACTCCGGCACCTCTCCGTAAATCAAACCTGATTGTATTCGTTCTGGCCCGCAGCTGCAGGGCGGCAATCTTAACAGACTCTTGCTGCGAAATCGCTCACCGCGCTGGTCCGGAGCCTACTTGTCGAAGTAGTTGGAAAGCGCCTCCAGGAACGCGTACTCGTCGACCCCTTCGCGGCCCATCGGCTTGGGCTGCGCGGACCACATGGCAACTACCAGTTTGCGGTCCGGGTCGACGAATACGAACTGCCCGAAGATCCCGATGGCAGCAAAGCTGCGGCCATGCAGAGGCCACAGCAGGTAGCCGTAATCGATTTTTTCGCCGCCGATGATCTTTGGTGTACTCGCCTGCTCCATCCAGCCCTCGGGCAGCACGTGCTGATCGCCGATCACGCCGCCATTGAGCAGGAACAGGCCGAAACGGGCATAGTCGCGCAAGGTGACGGACAGTCCGCTACTGGCGACCTCGAGTCCGCCGGGTGAATCGAGCCACCAGGTGGCGTCGGATTCCATGCCCAGCGGCGCCCACAGTTTCTCCGACAGGTAATCGGCGACGGGCCGGCCGGTTACGGCCTGCACCAGGGCGCCGACAATATGTGTCTCGCCCGTGCTGTAGTTCCAGCGCGTCCCGGGCTCGGCGGCGCGCGGCAAGGCGGCCATCAGGTCGAGGATGGCGTCCGGCTGCTGCGCGATTTGCGCTTCCAGCATGCGGCGCCGGTCGGAAGCCGGGTCGGTGTAAGTCTCGCTCCAGGCCACGCCGGACGCCATCATCAACAATTGGCGGACGGTGACGCCGTCGTAGGCAGTACCCGCGAAACGCGGCAGATAACGGATGATCGGGTCGTCGATGCTCACGATCAGACCATCCTTTATCGCCGCGCCCACCAACACCCCGGTAATCGACTTGACCACGGACATCGACATCCAACGGGTCGCTTCATTGTTGCCCAGCAAGTATTTTTCGAAGCGGATCGCGCCGTCCTGGATGATCAGCAGCCCGCTGACCCGGTTCAGGGACAGCACGTCGAACAGGTCGTAACGTTTTTCGTCGGTTTCGAAAACGAAATCGTCCATGGGCAAAAGATGCACGGGTATCTGGCTTACGTTCGCCCCCCGCCGCACGGTCCGCGTCGGAAACAGCCGGTCGATGTTGCGGAAGGTGTTGACCTGGATGTCAGGATAGAGCCTGCCGTCATAGACCTGCCGGACAGTCCCAATTGGCTCGTCGGCATGCCGGTAGCCGTCGGCGCCAAGCAATACCGGAGCCTGTAGCAGGCAAAACGCCAGCAGGACGGCGGCCCATCGCTGGCTCGTTCCACGCAATGTCTTCATCCCCTCACTCCGGCCGCTCAAAGCGCTCGCAGTGGCCCATGATCCAGTCGCGGAAAGCGGCTACTTTCGGCAAGTCATAATAATGGGGTGGCGCCACGAAATAATAGGACCAGTCGGTGCGCACCACGGTATCGATCGGCCGCACCAGGCGCCCGGCGGCAATGTCCCGCGCCACCAGCGACCAGCGGCTGAGCGCGATCCCCTGCCCCTGTTCGGCAGCCATCAGGATGCTCAGCGAGTCGTTCAGCAAGGGCCAATGGCTGTCACGGCCGCTTTCACCCAGCACCCGGAACCAGGCGTCCCAGACTTCGCTTTCGACAAACAGCAGGTCGTGCTGCTGCAGCTCCTCTATCGATTTCAGCGGGCCGATCTCGCGCAACAACCGCGGGCTGCACACCGGCAGAATCCAGTCGTCCAGCATTTTGCCGGCCTTGACCCCCTGCCAGGTGCCGGTGCCGAAGCGAATCGCCGCGTGGAAGTCGCTGTTCTCGAAGTTGACCTGCGTGTTGTCGGCGTTGATGCGCAGGTCGATCTGCGGCTGGAAGTCGTAAAACTCGGTCAATCTCGGCATCAGCCACTTTTGCAGGAAGGTCGGCATCATGCTGAGGTTCAGCACGCCCTCGGAGCGGTCCTGGCTGACGGTCTGCATGGCCCGGCGCAGTTCGGCCAGGCCCCGCTGCACGCCGGGCAGCAGTTTGCGGCCCGTTTCCGTGAGCGTGATCTGCCGCCCCTGGCGGTGAAACAGAGGCTGATTCAACCGCTGCTCGAGGGATCGGACCTGCGAACTGACCGCGGCAGGGCTGACATTCAGCGCCTCGGCCCCCTTGGCGAAGCTGAGCCTGCTGGCCACGGCCTCGAAAGTGCGCAATGCATTGAGCGGAATCGCTGCCATCTCAGTTAAGAAAAACTTAATTTGAAACTAAAGAAAACCATTGGTGTATTTTTATATAAATCACTAGAATTATCAAGTGTAGACACCATCTTGTGGGGGCTACAGGTAATATTTAACATTATACAAATATTACATTTTGGAGACAACGGCGGACAGGATTAGCCGCCAAGGAGATAAGGAAATGTTAATGAAAACACTTATGGACACGTATCGTGACATGACCCGGCAGGTGACGCCTGGCCAGGCCGTGACCACCGTTCCGGTGAGTCGCCCGGCCGCCAACGCAAGCCGCTGGATCAACGAAGAGACCAAGGGACGTCGTCTGCGCCGCCAGCGCAGGATGGAACGGGCCGACAGTCACCGCATCAGCGGTTGGTCGGTGCGGACCTGGTGATGAAAGACATCAGCGATGTAGACCCAAGGACCATCAACACCAAGACCTGAAGGGGTCCTGGCTTCCCACCAAACAGGGGACCGGACCCCTTCTTCTTTTCCGGAACCCCGTCTCGACCACAACCGCCTTTCCCCCGTAATTCAGGAATCTTCCTATTTATTTTCAGCGGCATATGATCTAAACTTCAGAAAAGCACAAGGAGGCGGCAATGATAAGAATTCGCAAGGTAGCGTTTGTCCCGACCTCTGCCCTGTTGACCGCCCTGCTCCTCTCATCGCTCGCCGCCGCACCGGCGGGATTTGCATCCTCGTTCAGCCAACTCGACGGCAACCCCAACCTGCGCTCGGAATCGGCCCTGGTCATCGATGCCGACGGCAACCTGATTTACGGCAAGGATGTTGACACGGTGCGGCCCATAGCTTCGATCACCAAGCTGATGACCGCCATGGTGGTGCTGGATGCCGGGCTCGACCTCGACGAGAAAATCACCATTACCAAGGCCGACCGCGACCTGGTGCAACTGACCGGTTCGCGCCTCGAATACGGCGCCACACTGAGCCGCCGCGAGATGATCCTGCTGGCAATCATGTCGTCCGAAAACCGGGCCGCTTCCGCCCTGGGCAGGACCTGGCCCGGCGGCCTGTCCCAATTCGTCGAACAGATGAACGCCAAGGCCGCCAGCCTGGGCATGAGCCACAGCCACTTCGCCGACCCGGCGGGCCTGCGGGTGGAGAACCAGTCCACCGCGCGCGACCTCGGCCGAATGGTCACGGCCGCGCTCGATTACTCCCTGATCCGCAAAGCGAGCACCACCACCCGGATGGAGGTGCGGCCATACAAGAATCGCGGCCCACTGACTTATGGCAATACCAACCGCTTGCTGAAAAACGAGTCCTGGGACATCGCCCTCAGCAAGACCGGCTATATCAACGAAGCGGGCCGCTGCCTGGTCATGCAGGCGACAATCGAAGGCGAGCCGGTATCGATCGTGTTGCTGAACTCCTTCGGCAAGTTGACGCCGTTCGGCGACTCCAATCGCCTGCGCAAGTGGATGTTGGCGGGGCGCTGAGCAGGAACTCAGCCCGGGTATTGCTCGAATTCCGTCAGCGCCGAATCATCGCACGACCAGCCGGCTCGTGAATCGAGGAAGATACGCGCCTCGGGCCGCAACTCGGGCTCGTCGTCGAGCGAACCGGCAGGAATGAACACCATCCCCAGCTTCTCGATGAAACGCGGCACCCGTGATCCACAGACTTCGCAGAACGTGCTCGTGAAACGCTCGGCTTCGGGCACTTTGTAGCTGCGGATCAATTCCTGGCCGCTGCTCCAGGTCAGCGTGCCCTGCATAAAGAGATTGCTGGCGTGGCCGGTACCCGACACCTTGCGGCAGCGGGAACAATGACAATGGTAGAAGCGCTGTTCTTCGCCGGTCGCCACGTAACGCACGCCACCGCAGAGGCAGCTGCCTGAAAGTGAATGTTCAGCCATCAGCAATCTCCAGTGATCCGCCAGGGAAAGGTTTGATTATGCCTGCCGCAGTCGAGCATTGTTAAGCCGGTTCAGGCCTTGTGCTCGCCTCTGGCGCGTCGCGCCTCGGCCGCCTCGAGCTCAGCCTCCAGCCGCGTCTTGCGGGCCTCCAGCTGCTGCTTGGCTGCATCGCTGCCGGTTCCCTCACCGCTCTTCAGTTCGACCAATTCTTGTTCAACCGACTCGAGGGCTTGACGCAGTTCTTCAACCGAAGCCGCTTCCGTGGCAACGTCGAATGCGACCTCCTCGGCCCGGGTCTCGGTTACGCGTCCTGCCCCCGAACGCGTTGCCCGGTCCGGTACAAAGCGCTGACCGTCGGCCAGCGCACGCGTGTTCATGAAATTGGGCGAAACGATCTCGATGCCGGAATCGTGCAATGCGTCCAGCACGGCCTTGCGCAGATCGGAACGGGCGGAGATCAGGCTTTGCACGTCCTCGAGCAGGCCGGCGATGCGGTAGCTGATCGAAAAATCGCCCAGATCCCTGACCTGGACGAAGGTGTCTTTCAGCCCGGCCCGGGAGGCCGCGGCCAGCAGGACGTCCGTCACCCGCCCGTGATGCACATCGTAACCCAGCGAAACCTCGGCGTTGATGATGGTGCCGGACTTGCGCACGACATGCAGCGGCTGGGTCACCATGAACAGGTTGGGCACCGTGACCAGGTCGCGGAATTCAGTCTGTACCTGCGTGTGCAGCAAATCCATCTCGGTGACGCGGCCGGTCAACTCGCCAATGGTTATGAAGTCGCCCGGCCGCGCGCTCTTGACCACCTTCAACATGACGCCGGCCAGGATGTTGCCGATGAATGTCGTGGAAGACAGCGCGATGGCCGCACTCAGCAGGATGCCGATCAGGCTCAACAACTGGCCGCGCAGCACATCGTCGATCGGCAGCGCAATGATCACCGCCAGGGCGCCGGCCAGCGTCAGGGCCAGCATGGTCAGCTGGAAGCGGAACTGCAGGTCGGGGTTGTCCTTCCAACGTCGCCTGAAGTGCCGATTCAGGAAGATCAGCAGGAAGGTGACCACGGCCAGTGTCGCCAGCAGAG
>JAPHSB010000025.1 GCA_026193295.1 Lysobacterales bacterium | reverse complement strand
TACGCAGCCGCGCCTTGTAGACCGAAATATCGTCCAGCAACGAGTCGGGGCGCGCAAAATAGACGTACTCGAAGATACACGGCGTCAGGCGCTGCTGCAGGGCGCTGACATGCGAATGCAGCTTGCCGTCGAGCGTGATGAACACGGACTCACCCGGCCCGAGATCGCGCTCCAGTTCGAAGCCGAGCACATCCAGCGCCGCGCTCTCCGAGGCCAAAACGTATTCCCGGCCACGTTCGCCTTCGCGGCTACCCAGCACCATCGGCCGGATGCCATGCGGGTCGCGAAAGGCGAGCAGGCCGTGGCCGCAAATCAGCGCGACGGTAGAGAAGGCGCCGCGGCAACGCTGGTAAACCCCCTCGACGGCCTCGAAAATGTGGGCCGGGCTCAGGCGCGCCGCTTTTTGCTTTTGCAGCTCGTGCGCGAGCACGTTCAGCAGGACCTCGGAATCGGATTTGGTGTTCAGGTGGCGGCGATCGGTGGCGAACAACTCGTTGGTGAGTTTCTCGGTATTGATCAGGTTGCCGTTGTGTCCGAGCGCCAGACCGTATGGCGAGTTGACATAAAAGGGCTGCGCCTCGGCGGAATCTTCCATGCCGGCGGTCGGGTAGCGCACGTGTCCGATACCCACCCGGCCCGTCAGGTTGGCCATGTGGCGGGGTTCGAAAACGTCCCGCACCAGTCCGTTGCCTTTGTGCAGATTGATCTGGGAGCCATTGAGCGTGGCGATGCCCGCCGCATCCTGACCGCGATGCTGCAGCATCGTGAGCGCATCGTACAGCAGGGGGGCGGCCGCACTTTTGCCGACAATTCCTACGATTCCACACATGTTGACTATCCCAGTGATGCCGGACGCTGCCCTGTCGCGCGGAATTCTAACACGCCGCGCCGTTGGCGGGGCGCGATCTGGATCAGAAATTCGGCCGTCGCTGCGGGCCCTCAGGCATCCCCTGGTGGTTCCTGTGCAGGCGGCGCCGCCGCGTCTTTCTCTTCCGATGCATCCGGATCGAAGTCCAGGTGCCCGGCAATCGAGTCGGGGAGATACGAAGCCGCCCAGTCCACCAGGGGCATCAGCCGGTGAATGGTCCGCGATTCCTGCCACCAGGGATCCGCGGGCAATGGCGTCAGGCCGGCCACTATCAGCATGATCAAGACCAGTGCGAGTCCGCGCGCGGCGCCAAAAACACCCCCCAACAAGCGGTCGGTGCCGCTCAGGCCGGTGCTTTCGACCAACCGTCCGAGCAGGTAGTTGATCAGGCCGCCTATCAGCAAAACGGAGATGAACAGGCCGGTAAAACCCATGGCGATTCGCGCCGAAGGCAGGCTGACCGAGCCCTCCATCAGCGTCGCCACATCGCCCGCGAAATAATAGGCCACCACGAAGGCGGCAACCCACACCAGCAAGGAGAACGCTTCCATCACGAAACCGCGCAGGGCGCCGACCGCGATGGAAATCGCGATGACAGCCAGGATGGCGTAGTCGGGCCAGTTCACCGTGTGCTCTTCCCGCCATGCCGACGGCCAGCATCGCTCACCGGGTCGGGCCAGCCGTTACGCGCCGAGCGTGGCCTGGTTCCTGGCATCGTTTGAAGCGGCCTAGTCAGCACTCATAACGACGCCGTCCATTGCCAGGCGCTCGCCGATGAGCCCGTCGACACGGATCGCTTCGTCCCGTTCCAGAAAAGGACCGACGCGCACCCGATGGATGGTGGCGCCCGAACTGCTGATCTCTTCCTTGTAGGCGCTGAAGCCTTCGGCGCGCGCCCGCTCGACCAATCTTTCCGCATTGGCGCTGCTTGAAAAACTGCCCAGTTGGACCACCCAGCGCACCAGTGGATCGGACGGTGTCGTGACCTGCGCCGCTCTTTCCGGCTGCAGATCGACCACCCTGGGCTTGACGTCACTCAACTGCTGCCTGAGCCGGGTGACGGCTGCTTTGGCCTCCGTCTCGCTCGCATAGGGCCCAACCCGCACGCGGTGCAGGGTGCCAACGTCCGAGCTGACCTTATCGGTCAGCACGGCGTAACCACTGCCGCGCAGCGTTTCCGCCATGCGCTTGGCGTTGCCTGTCGAACCGAAGCTGGCGACCTGCACGACGTAGCGCCCGCCGTCGACTGCCGCGGGCGCAGTGACGGACTTGCTCGTCGGCGGCGGTGGCGGCTCCGCCTGCTCCACTGGTTCCGGCTCGGTGGCGGCGCCGGCAGAGGCGTCAACGCTGTCAACGGTCGGTGCACTCTCATCCTGCAAGGCATCCTCGAACGCGCGCGGCTGCAATTCCACATGCGCCAACGTACCGGGCCCGGTATCTCCCTTGGTCGGGGATTGCGGTGACGGCTGCGGCAGCGATCCGGGCACGGTGCCCGGCATGGCTTCTGCGGATGCACGCGGCGTCACTGCCGGCGTCTCTCCGACGGGGTACCTGCGGGTTTGAAAATCGAGCTCTGATGGCTTTGGGGGCAGCTCAATCGTCTGCGCTTCCTGCGCCCCTTCCTCCGGACGGCCGCCCAGCAACATGGGCAGAATCACGACCGCCAGGGCGATCAACACACTGGCGCCGACCAGTCTTTGCTTAAGCGCGATGTCCATTGATCACCCCATACCTGTTGTTGGCCTGCCGGCGGCCGGCTTACCGACTCGGAGTCCCGATTTTATCAGCATCGGCGGCGGGATGTCGTGGCGGTGCGCGGCGATCACCCCGGGCTCGTTCTGCGCAAGTGTTTGCCGGCCGCGGCGGCGGTCAGGAAGGAGCCGAACACCAATATGCCGTCGTCCATCGCGGCATCTGCAAGGGCAGCGTCCAGCGCCGCTTCCACGGACGCGAACACGCGCAGCGCGGCAGACCCGGTAGCCGCCTCGATGCGAGTGGCCAGCTGCTCCGCTGCCTGGCCGCGGCTGCCCGGCAGACTGGCACAGTACCAGTGACTTATCCCGGATTGCAGTTCAACGAAGACCGCGGCCGCATCCTTGTCCGCGAGCATGCCCAACACGCAGCGGCAGTCACGGATGCCTTCACGGGCCTTGATCTCCTCGAGCGCTGTAGCCACTGCCCGGGCCGCCAGCGGGTTATGTCCGACGTCGATCCAAACGGCCGGCCGCTCCGCCGCCCGCTCCAGCCGGCCCCTCAGCCGCACTGACCGCAGGCCGCGGCGCAGGGCGGCAGGATGGCCGGCCGCCTCCGGCAGGCGCGTCAGCACGGCGGCCACGCCGGTGGCCATGTTGTCGAGCTGGTGTGGACCGGGCAAGCTTGGCCGGGGCAAAGCCAGCGCCACGCCGCCGGCCTCGAACCGCGTACCCTCGTCGACGACGTGCAAGCGGAAGTCGACGCCGAGGCACTGCATGCGCGCGCCCCGCTCAGCGGCAATCGCCAGCACACTGTCCGGCGGCTGCGCTTCACCGCAGATCACGTCCTGGCCGGGCCGGATGACGCCGGCTTTCTCACGACCGATGCTTTCCAGGTCCGGGCCCAGGTATTCCTGGTGATCCAGGCCGATCGGCGTGATCACGGCCACGTCTGCATCCAGCAGGTTGACGGCGTCCAGGCGCCCACCCAGGCCGATCTCCATGACGGCGTGATCCAGCCCGGCCTCGGCCAGCACCGCGAAGGCCGCCAAGGTGCCAAATTCGAAGTAGGTCAGGCTGGTGCCCTCGCGGGCCGCCTCGACACGCTCGAAGGCCGCCAGCAGCAC
>JAPHSB010000263.1 GCA_026193295.1 Lysobacterales bacterium | reverse complement strand
AGTTTACCTGTTGCCCGTGGGGCCGCTGCGCGGCGTGCCGCTGGACGCGTTGCGGGTGGATGGCGCCTATTTCGCCGAACGACGTTCGCTGGTCAATCTCGCCAGCCTCGGCTCGATAGAGCGCCGCGCGCCCGTCGTGGCGAAAGATTTCCAAGAGCAGGTGTTCCTGGCCGGCAATCCACAGGAGCAGAGCGACCCGTTCAGCCTGGAGTTCAGAGCCTCTCCGGAAGTCGCCGCAGTGACCGATCAGTTCGTCGGACCGGGCCTGCACATCGTGCAGGGCGTGGCCTTGCGGAAGGACGAGTTCTTCGATGACCGTTTTGCACAGGCCGCGCTGATTCACCTCGCTCTTGCCGGAACCCTGGACCTGGCATTTCCGGACCGTTCACGGCTGCTCCTGGCCCCCATCGGCGCGGGCCACGCGGACAGCAGATCGTTGTTGCTGCCGGCGGATGTCCGGGGATTGGAAATGGCGGCACAGTTGCTTGTGCTGAGCGGAACGGCCGTGGCCGGCAGCAGCCGTTCCCTGGCCGACAGCCGTTTGGCATTCGTCGCCGATTTCCTCGAAGCGGGCTGCAAGGCCGTGCTGGTTTCGTACCGGCCGGCCGGCGAAAGCATGAACGGTGACTTTACAACCGACCTCTATCGCAGACTTCTATCCGATCCCGGTATCGAGACCGCACTGGCAAACAGCAAGCGAGCGCAAATTGAGGTGCGTTCGGGAACAAATTTGCCGGGCTGGGCGGGATTTCAGTTATTTATCAGGTAGAATGTGCGGACATATTCCGCAGTGGTGAAAAACAGAAGAGCACTGCATTCATGAAGTGCCGCTTAGCGCGGCCGTCTTCCGGCGAGCCCGGGAGTATACGTCCGGGGAGAAGGTGAGACCGGACACCGGTCGAGAGGCTGGCCTGGGCCATGGACGGCAGTAGGGCAATGCAGGAGCAATTGCCGAGGGAAGCGAAACTTATTTTGTTATCCGGAGGTTTTTCAAGTGGAGAAGAGAAAATTCCTGGTCGTAATCGATCCGTCCCACGAGCGGCATCTCGCGCTGGAGCGCATGATCGACATCATTGAGCAGCGCGGCGAGTGGCCGCTGGAATTTCACTTGCTGATCGGTTTCGAGGCGGAAGACCGGGCGGATCCAAACAGGCCGCTGGAAGTGGTCAGGAGCGTGGATTGGTTCAAGGAGTTGTTGAAGCCACTGGAACAATCCGGGGTGGATTACAGCACGGAATTTTTCTGGACACGCGACTGGCGGCAATCCATTCAGGAAGCCGCCGAACGGTATGTGTGCGACACGATCATGCTGTGCGAGTCTTCGGCGGAGCACAAGAGCGGTATCGCCGATTCCAAGTGGGACCTGGTCCGGCATGCGCGCAGCGACGTCGTCATCTGCGACGAAGGCACCACCGGACCGTACAAGTGCGTGCTGGCGGCGGTCAACGTCCAGGCCAAGGACCCGCTGCACGTAGAGATGAACGAGAAGATATTCGAGCGTGGCAAATTCCTGGCCGAATACTTCGGGGCCGAGTATCACGTCGTCAACGCCTATAAGGGCAGCGAGGATTTCCCCGACCGTGGTCTGATTGGTCGAATGAGCGGGCTCGACCGCGAAAACATACACCGCGACCTCGGCAAGCCGGAGGACATCATTGCCGGGGTAGCCGAGAAAGTCGGGGCGGACATGATCGTCCTCGGCATCAGTCAGCGCAGCGGCTTGTCAGCGAAATTCAGCAGCCACACGACCGAAAGGGTCATGGAAAAGGTGACCATCGATGTAGTGGCGCTTAACTGACGCGGGGGTCAGAGCCCTTTTTTCCCCAACCAAAAGCAAAAAAAGCCCCGGGAATCCCGGGGCTTTTCATTTAGTGGTATGGAGTGCTCTGAAAAAAGCGCCCTGACCCTTTTTAGACCTTTCTAACCTTTGTCCTCGATCACGTCCAGCAACTCATCGCGCTCGCGCGGTGCCTGTTCCGGAAGCGCCTGGTTCATCAGATCGCGCCGTTTCATTTCGCTGTCGACATAAGCGATCCACTGGGTCGCCGCACGCTGGGACCGGCTGTCGCTCGCTGCCCGCTCAAACGCCCGGCGCGCTTGCTCCAACCTTTTCTGGTTGAACAGCGCCATGCCGAGCATGATGTTGGCCGTGTCGTTGCGCTTCAGGCCGCCGGCCTTGAGGCCCTTCTCCACGGCCGACGCAGCTTCGGACCAGTTTTCCAGGTTGAGGTTTGCCTGCGCCAGCCGGATGTACAGCTCTCCGTCGTTGGTCATCTCCGCTGCTCTTTCGAGCGGCGGTATGGCCTTTTCGTCTTCGCGTGCCTGGTACCAGGCCTGCGACAGCAGTCTCAGGTTGCGCTCGTTGGATTCGACGATATTGGTCTTCATTTCCTTGTCGAGCAACGCAGCGGCTTTGTACGGCAAGCCGTGCAGCAGGTACAGGTTGGCCAGGTTGGTGATGTGCGACGACGTGTTCAGCATGCCCTTCTCATACAGCACTTCGGTCAGCGCCAGCTGTTTCTTGGTATCGCCCAGTTCGCTGTAGATACCCGCCAGGGTAAGGATATAGGTGTCCTTGGGGTAGTAGGCGACCAGCTCTTTGACCACGTCGATCATCAGCTCGTATTCTTTTTGCTCGAAGTAGATCACGCGCAACAACAACAACCAGTTCTCGCGCGGTATCTGGCCCTGCTCCCGGTACATATCGATGGCCGACTTGATCGGCACCAGTGCGTCGTCGTAGCGGCCGAGCTGGAACAGGGCCTGACCTTCGATCATCAGCACGTCTGCGCTGGGTTCCGGAATGGCCGCCAGCAGCTGACGCACCACTTTAAGCGCGGCCTCGTAGTCTTCCTCAGTGAAATGCAGCTGCGCCTTGGTTTTCAGCGTACTCAGCAGCAGTGCTTCCGGGAGTCCCGGGGTCGCCAGCACCTGGTCGTAGGCCTTGATGGCATCCGGATAGCGCTCCTGCAGGAAGTAGGAGTAACCGTTGATGTTATAGATCTGGGCCCGCTCATAATCGCTCAGACCCTTGCGGTTTTTGAGTTCGTCGATGGCCCGCTGGGCGGAGGCATAGTCCTTGCCCTCGATCAATTCCTGGATCTCGGACAATTGCTCATAAACCTGCTGGCTCATCGCCACGGTTTCCTTGGTCTTGCGTTCCTTGCCGTCCTGGGCCAGGACCTGGCCTGACAAACCCGCCAGCAGAACGCCGCAGAAGACCGCTCCGATCAGTTTTGACTTGAATCTGTCCATACGGTCTCTAGCCTATTCCTCGATTTCGAAAGTGAACTTGTTCTGCACGCCCGGCACTTCCACAGCCTGGCCGTCGATGACCCGCGGCTTGTACTTGAACTTCAATGCGGCCTGGACCGAGGCGCGATGGAACAGGGAACTGGTGCACTGGTCCTCGATCACAAAGGGGTCGCGAATCGTACCTTGCCTGGTCACTACGTACTGCACCACGCAGTAGCCCTCGATACCGCGCGACAGAGCGCGCTGAGGATAGATCGGCGCGACCTTCACGATCGGCAGATAGTCGCCTTCACCCACTCCCAGGCTGAAACCACCGCTCATCTCGATGTCCGTTTCCACCGGCGCGGCGGATATGGCGATCTTCTCTGCGTTGGGGTTCAGGTTATCCAGTTGCGGCGTCGGCGGCTGTGGTGGCGGCGCATCCGGCGGTGGCGGTTTCTTTGGCTTGAGCTGCCTGCGCTGGATGCTTTCGTCGCGCTTGAGCCGCACGAAATCGACCAGGTTTCCCGAAACGCCTTCGTTGAGGTCCCGGTCGGCCGTCTCGATCAGGTACTGCATGGTCCAGAACAGGGCGGCGGTGACCAGGAGGCCCAATACGACGCCGATGAGCAACCTGACGACGTTGCCGGTCTGCTGGACAGATAATGTGTCATGAATCGTGGCCGACATGGCTTACCTCGTCAGGGTTCGTTTGCCGCGATAGACACGTTGAACACTCCGGCGGAGCGAGCCGCGTCCATCACCTGGATCAAGGTATCAGTCTTGGATTCCTTGTCCGCCTGGATCACCACCGAGCCCTGCGGGTTTTCCGCATGCAAGCGCTCGATGTTCGGACGCACGGACCGGACATCGACCTGGCGCCTGTCGATCCAGATGTCGTTGTTCGGCCCGATGGCCACCAGGATGTTCGCTTTCTCCTGTTTCACGGCCGTTGCGGCGTCGGGGCGGTTGACCTCGATGCCGGCCTCCTTGACGAAGGTTGCCGTCACGATGAAAAAGATCAGCATGATGAACACCACGTCCAGCATGGGCGTGATGTTGATCTCTGATTCTTCTTCTTCGATTTGCTGCGCTAAATGCTGACGCATATCTTATTTCTCCCGTTGAGCAGGTCGACCGACCTCAGCTCGCCTCGATAATCAATTCATCCGCTATGAACTCGCGCTCTCTGCGTGCCTTGTTTTCCAGGTAGGCCGACATCGCGACCCCCGACAGTGCTGCGACCATGCCGGCCATGGTTGGCACGGTGGCCTTCGACACGCCGGAAGCCATGGAGCGCGGATTACCCGATCCCGCTATCGCCATGACCTCGAACACCTCGATCATACCGGTCACCGTTCCCAGCAGGCCCAGCAGCGGGCACAGCGCGACGCAGGTCTTGATCAGCGCCAGGTTACGCTCCGCGTTGGCGGACACCTGGGAAATGATGCGGGCCCTGATCTGGTGGGCCTTCCAGGACGAATAATCGACCCGGTCGTCCCAGTAGTTATGGGCCTTCCTGACCAGCTTCTTGTGACCGGTGCGCAAGTAAATCAAGCGCTCGATGATGAGCATCCACATGAACAGCGTCACGATCCCGATGACCCGGAGAACCGGGCCACCGAGTTCGATAAAGTCCCGGATCGTCTCGAGAAATGGCAGGTAGTAAAAAAGGGCGTCCATGCGCCTTAAGCCATTCTCTCGGCGCGCTCGGACAGCATGCCCGCCGCCTCTTCCTGGAGGATTTGGGTCAGGCGCTTGGCGCGGCTCTGCACAAGTGTGTGCAGGAACACCATCGGGATGGCTACCACCAGGCCCAGCACCGTCGTGACCAGCGCAGTGGAAATACCACCAGCCATCAGTTTCGGATCGCCGGCGCCGTAAAGTGTGATCGCCTGGAAGGTGATGATCATGCCCGTCACCGTACCCAACAGGCCAAGCAGCGGCGCCACGACGGAAATGATTTTCAGGAACGACAGCATGGAAGTAAATTTCGGTGTTTCCTTGAGAATGGCTTCACCGAGTTTCAGTTCCAATGCCTCGACGTCCGCATCCGGGTTGTCGAGTGCGACCTTGATAACGCGACCCAGTGGGTTGTCGCCG
Organism: Lysobacterales bacterium; assembly: GCA_026193295.1. Taxonomy (GTDB): domain Bacteria; phylum Pseudomonadota; class Gammaproteobacteria; order Xanthomonadales; family SZUA-36; genus CALKKN01. The sequence continues at coordinate 7,628 of JAPHSB010000263.1, read as the reverse complement.
GCCTTGTCCAGGTGCTTGGTCTGACCGCTGACCTTGGCCGCCGTTGTCGACAGGGAGAGCAAGCGCCAGATGGCGACCAGCAGGCCGATGATGCCCAGAACGATGATCGTGTACCCGACGATTTGGCCCTGCTGAATGCGCTCCATCAGGCTCGGCGACTGCACCAGCAGTGCCAGCAACTGGCCCCTGGTGGGATCAACGGCGAAGGCATTCATGCCTTCCGCGGATTCCTGCAGGTCTTCGGCGCGACCCGTGTAGCGGCTCTGGGGCTGGCGCTGCAGCTCGACCAGGCGACCGGTTTCCGGCACGTACTCGAGGTACTTGCCGTCGGACACCACGTTGAACAGTCCAACACGGACCACTTCGCGCTGCTCTTCTTCACCGTTGGCGTTCACCACCGTGGTGTTGATGCGCGCCACTTTGGCCGATTCGGTCATTTCGCGCTGCAGTTCGAACCAGATGCGCTCGATCTCTTCCAGCGTAGGCATTCGAGTAGTCGAACCCATCTTCTGGGCAAATTCGGTCAGCCATTCACCGCGCCCGGGGAACTGGATTTGGGTGACCGACGTGTCGAAGTTGCCGCGCGCGTCGCCTGCTGCCTGCTGCAGCACACCAAACAATTCCTTCAGCTCACCCAGGCGCTCCTGCAGGGCGCGCTCCAGGTCGATGATCGCCGCGTCGTTGATCTCGAAGGCGTCTTCGAGTTGCTGCGAGATGTTTTCCTGGCGGGTTTTTTCGCCTTCCATTTCGCGCACCAACTGCTGCTGGCGGGAGCGGTCGCGCTGGAATTCCTCGATGCGCTTCTGATTTTCAGCCGCGTCCTTGACGCGACCCTGCTTGACCTGCTGGAGCAGTTCGTCCAGGGAAACGGCTTGCGCGGCGTAAACGGTGTTACCCAGGCCGAACGCGAAGCAAGCAATCACTGCTACTTTTAAGATTCTGCTGATCATGATCAACCCTCCGAAGGCGCAGCGATTGGGACGATAATCAGATCAGGTGCGATCTGTTTGCGGGCAATCCGGATACCCTGGGCGACCTGGGCCTTGAACTTTTCGGGAGGCAGTTCGACGAAAGCCCCTTCCTCCACATCCCAGGCACCGGTGTACTGACCGCCTACGGACTGATAGGCAAGTGCGACCCGGCCGACTCTGAGGAAGTCCACCTCCTGTGGGTTGCCGTTGATGTCAACCGTGCCCTTGTAGGCTTCGATGGTCCGGCCATAGTCGTTCTCGATCTGGTAGGCCTCGATCACGCGGCGGAACTTCTCGGCCGAAGAAACGTCGGAGCGCTCCATCATCTCACGCAGGCGCGCCAGGCGTTCGGTGCGCTCTTTCATGAGGAACGGCGTGTCCAGACGAATGAATTCTTCCAGAGAATCCAGCATCCCGGTCATCATCGGAACGATCTGGCGCTCGATAAGCGCCACGTTGTCGATGGACTCGGCCAGGGCCTGTTTCTCGGTCTCCTGGTTGTTCACCTGGCGTTGCAGAAGACTGTTGTACGTCTTCAGGCCATCGACCACCTTGGAGACCGTGTTGAACTCGGCAAGCAGCTCGTCGGTCTGGTTGGCGATCTGCTCGACTCGCTGTTGCTCAGCGGCTCCGGCGTCGGCGCGCTTGATGCCTTCGGCGGTGACCTGGTCCACGGTGGCCTGCGCAAACACGGGGCCACAAATGAACACCGTGAATCCCGCGGTCATGATTGCGCTGAGTAAGCGCATTTTGGTCATTGGATTAATTAACATGCTAGATCTCGGTTTTGGCAAAGGGTAACGGTTGAAATGTCCGCAAAAACATTCCGGACCCGGAACTGTATAACTTGCGGAACACGCGCGTCAATTATTTGTGCTGCAGATTGACAGACGACCGCTCCCAACTAACAAAATTTTTACAAAATCGCTGTCTCGCCGGGGAAATTCCGATTCTGGAGCGGACGATTGGCGGTATAATTCTCTGCCGGCCCACCTCCTCGCCGAGACCGTTCAAGCCATGACACGACCCCTCTTCCCGACAGGCATCGCCGCCCTCGCCCTTGCGGCGACGATGGCAGCAGACGCCCTGGCCACGCCGCAGGAACTGCTCATCCTGGGCTGGGCCGAGAACGTTTACCTGGTTGAACCGGCATTCGAACTGAAAGCCAAGCTGGACTCCGGTGCAGAAACGTCATCGCTCGATGCACGCATCATCAAGAAGTTCCGGCAGGGCGGCAAGCGTTGGGTCCGCTTCGCGCTCAGCGATCCCGAGACTGGTGAGGAATATGTGCTGGTGCGGGAGCGCGTCCGCACCATTGGCATCATCCAGCATGACGGCGACACCGAGCTGCGGCCAACCGTGATGATGCAGGTCTGCATCGCCGACCGGGCGCTCGACGTCGAGGTCAGCCTGGTCGATCGCAGTGCCTTCAGTTACCGTTTGCTGCTCGGGCGCCGGGCGCTCAAATCGTTTGCCCTGATTGATACGGGCAATACATACCTGACGCAGCCGCGGTGTAAACTACCGGCGACAGTCAAGGAATCCGAACTGTGACGCGAAGTCGCCAGTGGGTCGTTCTCTCCTTCCTGCTCCTGCTGTTGGGCGGGCTTCTGTTTGCCTACAAGGTTGTCGTGCTGGGGTTTCCGCCCCTGCCACACAGCACTGGGGAGAAGTGGATCATACAGGCGCGACTCGAAATCCATCCGCTGGAAGGTCCGGTCAGGGCCAGTCTGATTCTGCCTTCTCGCGCACCCGGGTTCATGGTGACCGATGAGAACTTCATCTCAAGGGGCTTCGGGTTGACGCTGGAGGAAGAACTTTTCAGGCGCCAGGCGGACTGGGCCATCCGGCGTTTGCGCGAGTCGAAAATACTCTACTACCGGGCAACGGTAATTCGCGACACGCTGGACCGACGCTTCGCCGACACACCTGACTTTCCCGCCGCGCCAGTCCTGGACGAACCCTGGGGCGCCGCCCTGAAGGACATCGTGGAGGAGGTCAGGGCCGAGTCGGCCGACATCGAATCTTTCGCCGCCGAAGTGCTGGACCGCCTCAACGATGCCGCCCCGGGCGAGAACATCCGGCTATTCCTTTCGGCAACCGATTCACCGCTCGAACGCGCGGAACTCGCGCAGACCCTGCTGGCCGGCGCTCACATCCCGACCCTTCTTATCCATGGCATCCTGCTGGGCAGGGATTTACAGAATGCCGCTTTGAAGATCATGCTGGCGGTTCACAACGGCGATAAGTGGCTGCTGTTCGACCCGCAGACCGGGCGGCCCGGCAAGCCCGACAACTTCCTGATCTGGTACCGGGGCGAGGAAGAGTTGGCGACGATCAGCGGCGCTCGTCTCGAGGATCTCCAGATCTCTGTCAAGCAGCGGATGGAGAGTGCGCTCGACATGGCGGCACTGCGCACCCAGCTGAAGGACTCGCTGATCGGCCGCATGTCGGTGCTGGAACTGCCTGTACAGACACAATCCGTTTACGAGGTTCTGCTGCTGGTGCCATTCGGCATCCTGGTCATCGTCATCCTGAGGAATTTCGTAGGGTTCACATCCTTCGGCACCTTCGCGCCCGTGCTGATCGCGCTGGCGTTTCGGGAGACCGAGCTGGTCAAGGGCATCCTGCTGTTCATCATGATCGTCTCAATGGGCCTGCTGTTCCGCTTCTACCTCGAGCGGTTGCGCCTGCTGCTGGTGCCCCGGCTGGCCGCCGTCGTGACCATCGTGGTCCTCCTGATGACGGCGATCAGCATCGTCAGCGACCAGATCGGGACGGAAACGGGCTTGTCGGTTTCCCTGTTTCCGATGGTCATCATCTCCATGGTGATCGAGCGCATGTCTATCGTCTGGGAAGAGCGGGGCGGAGCAAAGGCGATCCGGGAAGGCCTGGGCACACTGGCAATTGCCGCGCTGGCTTACCTGGTTATGTCGCTCGACATACTGGCTTACTGGGTGACCGTGTTCCCCGAGGTCAACCTGGTCGTGCTGGGGCTGATCATCGCTTTGGGCCGCTACACAGGTTTTCGGCTCAATGAACTGTCGCGTTTTCGCCAGCTCGCTGCCGGGTCGCACAAGCCATGATCCTGGGTACCTTCGGCGGGTTACGCCGGGCCGGGGTGCTCGGTTTGAACTGCCGCAACGGCGGATACACCCTCAAGTACAACCAGCGGCGCTTTTACCCGCTGGTGGACGACAAGGTCCTGTGCAAGCAGCGCCTGAAAGAGCGGGGCCTGCCGGTTCCTGACCTGATCGCCGTGGTGGAGTTCAATCGCCAGACTTCGCAACTGGAAGAGCTCGTCGGCGACCGGCGCGAATTCGTGATCAAGCCGGCCAATGGCAGCGGCGGTAACGGCATTTTGGTCATTACCGACCGCAAGGCCGACTACTTTCTCGATTCGGACAGCAAGCTGGTCTTGAAGGAGGACCTGGCGCACCACCTGACCAACGTGATCGGCGGGCTCTATTCACTGGGTGGTCAGCCGGACGTGGCCATGATCGAATCCCTGGTCCACTTCGACCCGCTGTTCGGCCAGCTGACGTACCATGGCGTGCCGGATATCCGGGTGATCGTGTTCAAAGGCTATCCCGTCATGTCCATGACGCGCCTGCCGACGCGCATGTCGCACGGCAAGGCCAACCTGCACCAGGGTGCGATCGGCGCCGGGATCAACCTCACCAACGGGGTCACTTTCGGTGGCGTTTCCGGCAACAGCCTGGTCGAAATACACCCGGACACCGGGCATCGCATCGCAGGCTTTCGCATCCCGAACTGGGACCGGATCATGTCGATGGCGGCACAGTGTTACGAAGCGGTTGAACTGGGATACCTGGGCGTCGACATCGTTCTCGATCGCGACCACGGTCCGCTCATACTGGAGTTGAACGCCAGGCCGGGACTCAACATCCAACTGGCAAACCGCCGCGGACTGCGAAGCCGCCTGAGTGCCGTCGAGGCGCTGGGTTCGAGATACGAATTACCGGAGCAGCGGGTGCAGTGGTCGCGCCGGACCTTCGGCGACCCGCAGGCGGACCCGTTCGGTGAGACTCCCGCCTGAGCAGACTCGCCAGGGGCCCCGGCTCAAGCCTGCCGACTCGCCAGTTCTTCAAAATGCTGCCGCGCATCCCGGAACTGCTGGTTGGCCCGATCCAGGTACATGCGCACTTCATCCACGTAACCGTCTGTCGAGGCCGACCAGACCCGGTTGATGTAGCGCTCGCCGGCCGCAAAATTGCTCATCACATCGGCGTAGTTCTGCATGCCGAACACATGGATCATGCTTTCGCGGGCTTCCGCGAAACGGTCCAGGTCCTCGCGGAACAGTCGGTCGATTTCGAACCGCGCCTCGTACACCGGCAGATTGTCGCCCCGGGCGCATAGCGTCTCCAGATTGGCGCAGATGCTCTCCAGGCTCGTTCCCAGGACCTGGATGTTGCCAGCAAGGCGCTGACCGCCATGTATTTCGCTACGTGCCGCCTTGCGGTGCAGCCACAGGCCGGCAAGTCCGACCACGAGCGTAGGCGCCATGTAGGCCCAATCGACGGTCCGTGGGTCCAGCGAGGCCAGAAATGCGCCGGCCAGGAAGGAGGCGATAACCAGGATCAAGGCGAGTGCTTTCATGCTCACACCGCCTGCAAGATCATGGAAATGGCGAAGCCGACGCCGACCAGTGCCTCGCCGACGATGAAGCCTGCCGCAACCGGGATGCCGGTGCTCTCTCCGTAACCATGGCCGAGCCAATGATCGCTGACGACCCGCAGCAGCGTACCGATGCTGTAAGTCAGCACGATATTGAACGGCAAGTAGAAGCCCAGCCCGACGGTGATGCCGAGCCCGGGCTGAAACAGGCTCAGCAGGGCACCCAGGCCGGCTCCGGCCAGGTATTTCTGGGCGGGAACGTCTCCACCCTCAATGCCGTTGATCATGCTGGCCAGCACCTGGCCCTGCGGCGCCGGCAGCTTGTCGCTGCCGAGAACATAAGCCTCGTGGAGCACGAATATCAGGCCGATCACCACGATGGGGCCCAGCCACGCGCCCATGAATTGGCCCAGCTGCTGTTGTCGTGGCGTCGCACCCACCAGGTACCCGGTCTTGAGGTCAAGCATGAGGTCCGTCGCCTGCGACATCGCCACGCAGGCAGCCGCTCCGACCATGATGGCCGATACCACCGCGGCCTTGGTATCGCCCAGCCCGCTGGAAATGAAGATCAGTATGGTGACCGCGATCAGGGTCATGCCGGACAGTGGAGACCAGTTCGTGCGGCCGATGGCCTCGGACAAGATCACGCCGGCGATCCATACCCACAACGTCCCGACCAGGGCCATGAGCAGGCCGCGACCTAACCCCATCTTGTCGGTAGAAAGGACCGCCATCACGGCCAGCAGGATGGCGGCTCCGCCGATCGCCGTGTAGAGCAGTTTGATCGGCATCTCGTCACGGCTCATCGCTGCCTCCGACTTGGCCGCGCTCTGCATGCTCCGAACCGCGCTCACGATCATCGGGAAGGCCATCGCAACACCTGCGATAGCACCGCCGATCAACATGCCGATGCCCACCGGGCGGAACAGCAATAGCCTGAGCGCATCCGGCTCCGCCGTCACTTCACCGCTGGCGGGGTCGACCGGAAACAGGTCCAGCCCGCCGAGCAGGGGTGCGATGATCCAGTAGCACACGTAGCCGCCGATGATGAAGGCGACGCCCCCCTTGCCGGCGATGTAACCGACGCCGATGGTCAGCAAGGAGAGGTACCAGACCCCGTTCATATAGCCCGGCATGCCGATCACGCTGCCGAGATCCCAGTTGTCGACGCCGGTCGCCTGGCTGACGGCGTGCAGGCCGCCGCTCAGCAGCGCGCCGCCGATCAGCAACATGGCTTTGTGAATACCCGCGCCAGGGGACTTCAGAATGGTCGCAACGGCGACTCCACCGGGGTAGGTCAGCCGTTCGAAATCGATCATCTGTTTACGCAAGGGGATGATGAAACCGATACCCAGGAACGCGCCGGCGATCGCACCGAAGGTCAGCAGCACGGGGTTGAAGTCCGAGCCATAGCCTAGGATGAAGATGGCCGGGACCGAGAACATCATGCCGCTGGATGCGCCGTTGACCGCGCTGGCCACGGTTTGCGTGATGTTGTTCTCGATGATGCTGTTGCGCCGCAGGATGCCGCGCAGTATGCCGAAGCCGAGGATGGCCGCCAGTTCCGACCCTTCGATGGAGAAACCCAGGATCAGCGCGGCATAACCGATGCTGACGGCGATGATCACGCCGAGGAAATAGCCGACCAGGATCGCCGCCCAGGTCAGCTCGGGGTAAGGGCCATGGCGGACAACGCCGGCTGTGGTGGAAGCTGAACTCATAATTCTTATTGTTCCTTACTTGATTGCGGGACCGAAGTTAGGTTCGATTTGCGTCATGTCCAAGTGGAGGTGCCGGGTGCTCCATTGCAGGACACACGCGCGACGGCATTCCACGAGCGCTTCTTCGCCTGTGGCGAAACCGCACTCGTTGCATTGCCTGCGCTCAGGCCATCCCTGGTCGCTCGGTAATTTGTTCCCGACAAATTACGGCCCTGCAATGGAGCACCCGGCACCTCCTTAGTTGTCTTCTCGCGAAACGCTAACCGACTGTGTGTCAACGTGCAAATCGGGCGCT
>JAPHSB010000182.1 GCA_026193295.1 Lysobacterales bacterium | reverse complement strand
CGCATCCTGCCTGGCGGAAATCCGCATGCTGGAGATCATCGCCGACGGCAATCCCAGCACCCCGTTCATGAGCTTCGGCGACATCATTCGTATCGAGATGCTGGACAGCGACGGCGCCTCGATTTTCGGCGCGATCGAACAGGAGATCCGTCGCCATGGCGGCTGACCCGATCCTGCTCTACGGCTACTGGCGCTCCTCGTCGTCTTACCGGGTGCGCATCGCATTGAATCTCAAGGGAATCGCTTACCAATACAAGGCGGTGCACCTGTTGCGCGAGGGCGGTGAGCAAAAACAGGCGGCATACCGGGCGATCAATCCGCTGGGGCTGGTGCCCGCGCTGGTGCACGACGACCGCGTGGTGGTGCAGTCGGTCGCGATTTGCGAATACCTGGAGGAAGTGTTTCCGGCGCCTGCGCTGTTGCCCAGGGATGCGGCAGGCCGTGCGCGGGTGCGGGCGATGGTCCAGACCATCACCAGCGAGATTCAGCCGCTGAACAACCTGGGCGTGATGGGCTACCTCGGCGGCGAGTTGGGCCAGGACGATGCGGCGATCAAGCGGTGGTACCGGCACTGGGTGGCGCGCGGTTTCGCGGCCATCGAAGAGTGGCTGGCGGATTCTGCCAGCGGCGTATTTTGCCACGGCGATGCGCCGACGCTGGCGGATTGTTTCCTGGTGCCGCAGGTCTACAATGCCGAGCGTTTCGACTGCGACCTGGCGCCTTACTGCAAGCTCATGCAGATCGCCGCGCGCTGCCGCGGGCTCGGTGAGTTTCGCGACGCCGCGCCCGAGAATCAGCCTGATGCCGCGTGAGCTTTCGCCGTAGCGTAGGGATTGCGCAAACAGGACTTAACTCAGCCAGCCGCTTGCGTCATAATCTCCCGTTAACCTGGCCTTGGCTGTGAACCCATGCGATATCCTGTACTACTGACCGTGCTGCTGCCCCTGGTCCTGGCCTCGTGTGTCACGGCCAAGCCCGCCCCGGACGCTTTTGCAAATGCCGAGAAAGCCATAGATGCCGCGGTTCGCGCCGGGGCCGATGAGCATTCGCCGGTCGAGTTGCGGTTCGCCCGCGAAAAGCTTGCAGAAGCGCAGAAAGGCATGGAATTGAAGCAGTACGACAAGTCGATCTACCTGATCGAACAGTCCGAGATCAATTCCGAGCTGGCCATCGAGAAATCCCGCGCGGCGCTGACCCGCAACAAGGTCGCGGAACTGACGCGGGAGAACGAGATCCTCATGGAAGATTTCAGGGCTACTTTCGGGGAGGACGCGGAATGAGGCGACCCTACTCACTGATCGGCCTTGTCGCCGGCCTGATGTTGCTGCAGGCTGCCTGCAGCACGGCGCCCAAGAAAGACCTTGCGCTGGAACAGGTTCGCTCACAGCTGAACGAACTCAAGGCAGACACTGAACTGGCGGGCTACGCGCCGCTGGCCCTCGGTGAGGCGGAACGGGCCCTGCGCCAGGCCGAGGCAGCCACCGGTGATACGCAACGCATCCACCTGATTTACATGGCCGACCGGCGCATCCAGGTTGCCCGTGCCGTCGCCCAGCGGGAACAACTGGAGCAGGAACTCGATCGCCTGGGCGCGGAACGCAACGATCTGCTGCTGAGGGCCAGCCAGCTGGAAGCGGAGCGTGCGCGGATGGAGGCGGAGCGCGCGCGGATGATGTCTCAGGCCACGGCCGAGGACGCCGAGCGGGCGCGTGAGGAAGCCATGCAGGCCCAGCACCGCGAGGCGGAATCGGTGCGCACGGCACAGCAGGCGATCGAGGAAGCCACCCAGGCCAAGGCGCTGGCCGCTTCGAGCGCCACGGCCGCCCAGTTGGCCCGCCGCGAAGCGGACCTGGCGGTGGAGCAGGCCAACACCTTGCGCCGGCAACTGGAGAACCTGCAGTTGCGCCAGACCGAGAGTGGCGTGGTCGTGACGTTGGGCGACGTATTGTTCGAGTCCGGGCAAACCGAGCTGCGCGAGGAAGCGATGGATAGCCTGGTCGAAGTGGTTGACCTGCTGCAGAGCGAGCCGGACAAGAACATTCGTATTGAAGGTCACACCGATTCCGTCGGCGAAGCGACCACCAATCTGGAAATCTCCCAAAAGCGCGCGGACGCGGTATTCAATGCACTGGTGTCGCTGGGCGTCGAAGCGGCGCGTGTCACCACCCAGGGCATGGGTGAGGATTTCCCGATCGCCAGCAACGAGACTGATGAGGGCCGGGCCCAGAACCGCCGGGTGGATGTGATCCTGCTCGACGAATAAGCACCCCGCGCCCGATTTGCGGCCATTGAAACGGCTCTCGGGTCTTGCCGACTGAGATTAATTGCGCTAGATTTATTGCGTCAAGATGGTTTATTCCACCCACAATGGAGATCGCGGTTAATGGCTTCCCTGGCTGTGAACCGTCGCATGCCATCTTCCCGAACCCTGTATTACCCGTTTACAAACGATTTATTCACTTTTGAATCATTCCAGCGAAGCCCGGTGGTGGCCACGTGCGCCCGTGCTGCGCTGTTTCGTCCGAATACTGAACAGGAGGACTGCCATGTTTGAACATCGCCAGGAAGAAATGGAAAAAATGATGAAGGAGAACGAAGAGTTTCTCCGTATCTACAATCGTCATCAGGAACTGGACAAAAGGGTAACCGCTGCCGAGGTCGGCACCGCGCCCATGGAAGACCTGGCCCTCAACAAACTCAAGAAAGAAAAACTCATGGCAAAGGACAAGTTGGCCCGGATCCTGGATATGGCGGGGGCCTGACCCAGACGCGTTAACACACTGAACGGCCGGGTGTTCTTCCCGGCCGTTTCTTTTTGCACCTTCACGCCGGAGCAGATCCGGACCATCGACGGAAGCAGACGATGCCAGCATTCAACAACGTCCTGGAGTTGATCGGCGACACCCCGGTGGTGCGCATCAACCACCTGGATACGGGACCCTGCGATCTGTTCATCAAGCTCGAGAGCCAAAACCCCGGCGGGTCGATAAAAGACCGCATCGGCCTCAAGATGATCGAGGACGCCGAGGCAGCAGGCAAAATCAGCCCGGGCACGACCCTGGTCGAGGGGACCGCCGGCAACACCGGTCTCGGCCTCGCCCTCGTCGCGGCGCAGAAGGGCTATCGCCTGATCCTGGTGATCCCCGACAAGATGAGCCGGGAGAAGATTTCCAATCTCAAGGCGATGGGCGCCGAGGTTGTTCTGACAAGGTCGGACGTCGCCAAGGGCCATCCCGAGTACTACCAGGACCTGGCCAGGCGGCTGGCGTCCGAGCTGGACAATGCGTTTTTCATCAACCAGTTCGGTAACCCCTCCAATCCGAAGGCGCACGAAGAAGTCACCGGGCCCGAAATCTGGGCCCAGATGGATCGCGACCTCGACGCCATTGTGCTCGGCGTGGGCTCCAGTGGCACGGTGACCGGGCTGTCACGTTACTTCGCCCGCGAGGCGCCCCACCTCGAACTGATCCTGGCGGACCCGAAAGGATCCATCCTGGCCGAGTACATCAACGAAGGTACGCTGTCTACCAAGAGCAGCAGTTGGCTGGTGGAAGGCATTGGCGAAGACTTTCTGCCGACGATCAGCGACTTCACCCGCGTCAGCAAGGCTTATATGATCAGCGACAAAGAGAGCTTCCTGACAGGCCGTGAACTGCTCGTACGCGAGGGGATACTCGGCGGTTCGTCGACCGGCACGCTGGTCGCGGCGGCGTTGAAGTACTGCCGCGAACAAGCAGACGCCAAGCGGGTGCTGACTTTCGCCTGTGATACCGGCAATCGCTACCTGTCGAAGATGTTCAATGATTTCTGGATGCGCGATCAGGGCTTCCTGGAAACCACCAGCCACGGCGATCTGCGGGATCTGATCGCGCGGCCGTTCGAGTCGCACGACACGGTGACGGTCGGCCCCGACGAGCCGCTGGCCAACGCCTATACCCGCATGAAGCTCTACGATGTGTCCCAGTTGCCGGTGGTCGCGGAGGACCGACTGGTGGGCATCCTGGACGAGTCGGACCTGCTGCTGGCAATAGCGGAGTCAGCGGGCCGCTTTGCCGACCCGGTGCGCACTGCAATGGTAACCGAACTGACCGAAGTCGACGTGCGGGCGCCGGTGACGGATCTGATGCCGATATTCGAAAAGGACTTCGTCGCCATCGTGAAGGACGGCGAACGCTTTCTCGGCTTGATTACACGAGTGGACCTGCTGCACTACCTGCGCCGGAAGGCGGACTTCCAATGACCGGCAAGCGGGACAAAGAGCAGCGGCTGGCCACGCGGGCCATCCACGCCGGCCAGCAGCCCGATCCATCGACCGGGGCCATCATGACGCCGATCTTCGCCAGCTCGACCTACGTGCAGCAGAGCCCGGGCGAGCACCAGGGCTGGGAGTATTCGCGCAGCCACAATCCGACCCGGGACGCCTACGAAAAATGCATCGCCGACCTGGAAGGGGGAATCCGCGGTTTCGCCTTCGCTTCCGGCATGGCCGCCACCGCCACCATGCTCGAACTGTTGGACAGCGGTGACCACGTGGTGGCCGGCGACGACCTTTACGGGGGCACGTTCCGCCTCTTTCACCGGGTCCGCGAGCGCTCGGCCGGCCTGAAGTTTACTTTTGCCCAGCTGGACCAGGCGGGCGAGCTGGAGCGCGCTATCCGGCCGGAGACCCGCATGGTCTGGGTGGAAACGCCGACCAATCCGATGCTGAAGATCGTCGACATCGCGGCCGCTGCGGAAATCGCCCACGCGCACGGCGCGCTGCTTGTCGTTGACAACACGTTTGCTTCGCCCATGCTGACGCGGCCGCTGGAGCTGGGCGCCGACATCGTCATGCACTCGGCGACCAAGTACCTGAGCGGGCATTCGGACATGATCGGCGGCGTCGCGGTCGTGCGGAACGATCCGGAACTGGCCGAGCGCCTCTGGTTCCTGCTCAATTCGGCCGGCGCAATCCAGGGGCCGTTCGACAGCTTCCTGGCCTTGCGCGGCCTGAAGACGCTGGCCCTGCGCATGCGCGCACACTGCGAAAACGCGCTTGAAATTGCCCGTTGGCTGGAGCGTCATCCGGCCGTGGCACGGGTCATCTACCCGGGCCTGCCGGAACACCCCGGGCATGAACTCGCCATGCGCCAGATGAACGGGCAGGGCGGCGGCATCATCAGCATCGACATCAAGGGTGGGCTCGGCCAATCCCGCCGGATGCTGGAGCGCTGCCGGCTGTTCTCGCTGGCTGAAAGCCTCGGCGGAGTGGAGAGCCTGATCAACCACCCGGCCATCATGACCCACGCCTCGGTTCCACCCGAAATCCGCGCCCGGCTGGGCATCAGCGACACCCTGGTGCGCCTGTCCGTCGGCGTCGAAGACGTCAACGACCTGATCGAAGACCTCGACCAAGCCCTTTCCAAGACGTAGGAGCGAACCTTGTTCGCGACCTGACTCATATCCATGGGAGGAGTCGGATACCCCGGTACAGGACGCGCTCAAGCCGTCCCTGGTCGCTCGAAGCCCGCTCCCGGCGGGCTACGGTCCTGTACCGGAATACCCGAGACCTCCCTCCCGGGCTTGGTCGCGGCCGTTGTTTCGCAGTGATGTCGAGGGCAGTGTCGGGGGGCTCCTTGCAGGACCGTAATCTGTCGGGAACAGATTCCCGAGCGCCCAGGGATGGCTTGAGCGCGTCCTGAAAGGAGCCCCCTGGCGCGGCCCGGGTTCAAAGTGAAGTTCCTTCAGTCGCTGGCAGGCCTGCGCCTACGCGCAGCCGACGATGCCGTCGATTTCCGTGAGCAGGTTCTCGCGACAGATGTCGCCCTGCAGGTAGATGCGCGGGATCTCCGGCGGCGCTTCAGCATCCAGCGTGCGGCGGATCAGCTCGTAGTCCGCGGGATCGCGGATGTAGACCTTGAGGATGCCGTTCCGGTCCAACCGGGCGTGGGCGTCACCCATCAACCGGTGACCCTCATCGAGCAGCCGGTGCACGTTGCGCAGGGATTCGCTGAGCTGGTTGGCCACCTGGTTTTCATGGTGCGTCCGGTGGCCTACCACGCTGGCGGTTCCCGAGATCAGGAACTGGCGGGACCCGTTGAGTGAAAGGATGGTGCCACGGGAGAAGAGCGGGCTGCGCGGCCCGTACTGCCGCGGGTAGCGCCAGGCGCTGACCTGGCGGGGGTTCTCTACGTCCATGCCGGGCAGGGCGCCAGCCAGGAAATACACCTGCAGGGCTGGCTCGGAGCGTGGAGCGCCAATGGCGGTTGCGGCCGGCAGCGGCGGCAGGTCGCCCGGATCGATCAGTACGGCATCGGCCCGGCCCAGGCAGAATTGCCGGTAGCGTTCGTCATCCCCGGCACCCTCGTTGATGGCCGGGATGTAGTTCCAGATTTTGAGTGGCCACGGATGCGGTGACTGCCGCAGGTAGGACTGCAGCACATCGTAGGCCAGGTGACTGGCTTCCCGCATGCTGCCGATTTCGCGCAGGTCCAGGGCGATGTGACCCATGGTCAGCTGCTCGCCCTGGGCGAAGCGTAGCAGGTCCCAGCTGCCGGACTTGATGGGGCCGTCGCAGCGCCAGACCTCGACCTGCTGCTCACTGTCCAGTTGGGGCAGCGCCACCGGCACGTGCCGCGGGTCCGCTGACTCGAGCGGCGAACGGCCGAATTCGAATACGGCCATGACATCGTCCGGACCGGCCAGCCACTGCCCGGCCGAGCCTTGCTGGTAGGAAACACGAAGTGACATGCGATCGCTCATGGATGCGTACCGGTCAGGACGAAAGCTCGGGCAGGTCGCGGTAGAGTTCCAGTGCCTCGGGATTCGCCAGGGCGTCGATGTTGGTGACCGGACGGCCGTGGATCACCTTGCGCACCGCGAGTTCGACGATCTTGCCGCT
>JAPHSB010000062.1 GCA_026193295.1 Lysobacterales bacterium | reverse complement strand
GACATACTCTATGCGTCCCTGTGGCAGGTCCAGCGCCATCCCTGGCTGGATTATTTCCAGCCGACGGTCGGCGCCGGCAGCGGCATTTACCGGTCTACCGACGGCGGCCGCAGCTGGTCCAAAGTGGGCGGCAACGGTCTGCCGGAAGGGCCGCTGGGGCGGATCGAACTGGCTGTCGCCCCGGGGCGCGACGCGCAACGGGTGTGGGCGGCGGTCCAGACCGCTGCTGGCGGCGCGCTCTACCGATCCGACGACGGTGGTGAGCACTGGGCGATGGTCAACGATGACGCCAGCCTCGCGTCCAGCTACATGGGCTGGCTGACCGCGGACCCAAAGGACGCCGATACGGTCTGGGCGGGCGGACAGCCGCTGCGGCGGTCAACGGACGGCGGGGCGAACTTCATCATCGTGCGCAGTTCGCCCGGTGGCGACGACTACCACGCGCTGTGGATCGACCCGCGCAATCCGCAGCGAATGATCGCCGGCGCCGACCAGGGCGCCGTGGTCACCTTCGATGGCGGTCGCAGTTGGAGTAGCTGGTACAACCAGCCCACCGGCCAGTTCTACCGCCTGGCGGTGGATGACGGTTTCCCCTACCGGATATACAGCGGCCAGCAGGACAGCGGCACGATTTCCATCGCCAGCCGAAGCGATTACGGCCGCATCAGTTTCCGCGACTGGCACCCGGTGGGCGGTGACGAGCGCGACGGCGACGTGCCGGACCCGGCCGACCCCAATATCGTTTACGGCGCCGGCCTGGGCGGGCGCATTTCCAAATGGGACGCCCGCACCGGTCAGGCCCAAAACGTGTCGCCCTGGCCGGTGTCGAGCTACGCCGAGAATCCACTGGAAGTGCGCTATCGCTATGATTGGATCACTCCACTGGCGATTGCGGCCGCGCCGCCGCACGCCATGTACACAGCCGCCCAGGTGGTGTTCCGTTCGACCGATGGCGGCCAGAGCTGGCAGACCATCAGCCCGGATTTGAGCGGTACGGTTGCCGGAACGGCCGATTGCAGCAAGGACACAGCGGTCGAGCGCGCCACCGCCTGCGGCTTCGGCACGGTCTTCGCGCTCGCTCCGTCACCGCTGCGCGACGGCCTGGTCTGGGTCGGAACCAACAAT
This sequence comes from Lysobacterales bacterium, assembly GCA_026193295.1. GTDB lineage: Bacteria > Pseudomonadota > Gammaproteobacteria > Xanthomonadales > SZUA-36 > CALKKN01. The sequence continues at coordinate 2,937 of JAPHSB010000062.1, read as the reverse complement.
GGGCGGGTCCACCTGACTACCAACGGCGGTGGCGACTGGCGTGACGTGACGCCAAAGGGGCTGGAGGACTGGAGCCGGGTCAACCTGATCGACGCCTCTGCCGTCAACCCGGACACCGCCTACCTGGCGGTCGACCGCCACCGGTTGGACGACTACAGGCCGCGCGCCTTCGTCACGCACGACGCGGGCAAAAGCTGGCGCGAAATCGGCCACGGCTTGCCGGACGGCGCCTACGTGAACGTGGTGCGCGAGGATCCGGCCCGGCCCGGCCTGCTATATGCCGGCACCAGCCGGGGCGTGCACGTTTCCTTCGACGACGGCGAGCACTGGCAGAGCCTGCAACTGGGACTGCCGACCTCCGGCGTGAACGACCTGTTGGTCCACGAAGACGACCTGGTGATCGCCACCCAGGGCCGGGCCATCTGGGTATTGGATAATGTCACGCCGTTGAGGCACTTGGCCGGGGCCGCGGCTTCGGGGCAGGCCGGGTTGATCGCACCGGCCGTCGCGGTGCGGCTGCGCTTCAACCAGAACAAGGACACGCCGTTGCCGCCGGAAGAACCGACCGGCGAAAACCCTGCTGCCGGCGCCGTGCTGGACTATATCCTGCCGGCGGATTTCGAGGGGCCGGTGCGGCTGGAGATAAGGGCGGAAGATCGCGTCGTGTTGCGGGCCTTCGACAGCGAAAGCCTGCCGGAACGGGCCAACGCGCGGATCTACTTTGCCGATACCTGGCTGGGTCACCCGCGCCCGCTGGCAAATACACCCGGGCACCACCGCTTTGTCTGGAACCTGCGGCTGGCGCCGCCGCCGACGCTGCAGTCGAAATATTCCATTGCCGCGACGCCCGCGCGCGAGACGCCGATCCTGCCAGAAGGCGCTTTCGTACTACCCGGCACTTACACCGTGCGCCTGGCAGCCGGCGATCTGGTCAGCGAACAGTCTCTGCAGGTTGTGATGGATCCGCGCGTGAACGTCTCGCAAGAGGATTTGGCCGTGTTGCTGGATTTCCAGCAACAGGTAGCCATGGCGCTTGGGCGGGCAGTGGCGCTGGCCGGGCCAGCCACTGGCCGGGCTGGCGAAACAGGTGAGACCAGCAAGCCCGGCACGCCGGCCTCGGTTGCGTCCGCCCTGACCGAGCTCGCCATCGATCTCGAGCATGTGGATGCGCCACCTACGGCGCCCCAGCGTGAGCTGCTGATGTTCCAGACTGTGCAGCTGGACCGGCTGGAAGGCGCGCGTTGAGCACTTGCTGCTCGGGTCGCGCTATGATCACGGGTATGAAGTTCCGGCTGTTTTGTCGCAGTCTCTAGTTGATTTCATTTATTTTCTCAATTAGTTGGTATAAGTAATTAAAAAATATGATATTGGAAGAAATCTTAAAGGGTTATAGCCTGCCCCCAAAATTGGGCTTCGGCCAGACGCTGGCGCCGGTCATGTTTCGTGCCGAGTACCGCGACGGTAGTTGGGATGAGGGGGAGTTGACGCCGTACGCGCCGATCAGCATCGACCCCGCGGCAACGGTCCTGCAATACGCGCAGCAAGCGTTCGAAGGCTTGAAGGCATACAAGGTCAGGCAATCATCGCCCGCGCTATTCCGACCGGAGATGAATTACTTCCGCCTGCGCCAATCGTCCCGGCGCATGTGCATGCCGGCGGTTCCGCGGGATGTGTTCGCTCGTGGGTTGTCGGAAGTCACGATGGCCCTGGCCGATTTCATTCCCGGCGGCAGCGGCCAGTCCCTGTACTTGCGGCCGTTCCTGATGGGGACCGGGCCCTGTTTGTCCGTCAAGAGCTCCGATGCCTTCACCTTCCTGGTGATCGCGAGTCCCTCGGATACCTACTTCAGCCAGCCGATTCGCGTCATGGTCGAACGCGAGGACTGCCGTGCCGCGGTCGGCGGCACGGGCGCCGACAAGGTGGGCGGAAATTACGCGGCTTCGCTGCAGGCCACCACGGCGTGCATCGAACTGGGCTTCGATCAGCCGCTCTGGCTCGACCCCAGGGAACGTTGCTGTATCGAGGAATTGTCGGGAATGAACCTGGTTGCCGTGGTCGACGGTGAACTGCACACACCCCGTCTCAGCGGCAGCATCCTGCCGGGCGTCACGCGGGTATCATTGCTCGAATTGGCCAGGCACCAGGGACATACCGTGGTCGAGAGATCGATCCCGATCGACGAATTGCTCGACGACATTCGGAGCGGTCGTTGCAGTGAGTTCTTCGCCTGCGGGACGGCCGCGATTGTGGCGCCCATTTCGGCGGTCGGCGAAAGGGACGGCTCGGTCGTCGAACTTCCCAAGACTGGGCAGATGGCTGCACGGCTCAGGTCGGCCATCCTGGATATCCAGGAAGGCCGCAGCGATGACCCGTTTGGTTGGATGGTTGATGCAGCGGATTTTGAGGCGCTCCTATTCCGTATGTCGCCCGGACCGGAGTAAGATGCGCGAAACGGTTTGCCGTCCGGCGCCGTGGTCCCGGTTTGTGTCCACTGTGTTCTCCATAAAGACCAATTGCTCCCGTGTCGGAAACAGGCTTTCTGTCGCGGTTAAAAGCGCACAATTCGTGAGAGGTTCCCGCGCTGGCACCTTATAATGTTTGTACCGCTTCGTTCTGTTGATGAACTCCCAATGACGGTATCCAGGCAAAGAGGTCCGACCACGGTCACCAGCCGGCTTACGCGGGTTTGGGTGCTGTTGGTGCTCGCCTGTGCCTTCTGCAGCAGCGGCCTGGCGGACGAGCTCACCATCGAAATCGGAGGCATCAAGGACCCGTTGCTGAGCAATGTGCGCAACCGGGTCGGTACATTGCAGGTGTCCGGCAGTGTCCGTCTCTCGAAGCGCCGTTTGGAGCGTATCTCCGAGCAGGCCGAACGGGACGCGCTGCTGGCCCTGCGTCCCTACGGTTACTACCGCGCGACGGTTGCGACGACCACGG
>JAPHSB010000380.1 GCA_026193295.1 Lysobacterales bacterium | reverse complement strand
GTGACCCTGGTCACGGGCGCCGCCTTCAACGGCACGCAGCGGAAATCGGCGCGGGAACCGGAAGCACTGGTTCCGGACGAGTGGTTCCCACTGGATATCGAGATGCATTTCACTTCGTGGGTGTTTCCAAAAGGTCATCGCATACGCCTTGCGGTCAACAACGCGCAGTGGCCGATGCTGTGGCCGACGCCTTTACCGGTGACCACCCGGCTGCAGCTCGGCGGCCCGAACGCCTCGGTGCTGACCTTGCCGGTGGTGCCGCCGGCGGACGTTGAGCCGGCGCCCGCCTTCGCCGCCCCGGCGCCCAACCCCGAACTGCCCGGTTACGAGGACATCGCTCTCGGCACCAGCTCCGGTTACGGCGAGATCTCCGCCGTGACACGCAACCCGGCTACCGGCGAAGCGACCGCGGTGGCGACCAACGCGGGCGCCACGCAGTATCCCTGGGGCGTGGAGCGCTACCGGGAGACCATCGAACACCGGACCTCCGAGTCGGAGCCCTGGAAAACGGCGATGACGGGCTCTCACGAGATCGAGGTCAGCCTGCCCGAAAGAACCCTGCTGTGGCAGGCCGAACTGGACTTTTCGAGCGACCGCGAGAACTTCCATTACCATTACACCCGCCGGCTGCTCCAAGACGGCGAGTTGCTGCGGGAAAAGGTCTGGGACGAAACAATCCCGCGGGATTTCCAGTAAGGCTAAGGCTCAGGCTCAGGGCCGGGGATTGCGCACCACGACGACCGCGCCGGCGGAATCGGGGCCAGGGCCCTGACCCTGACCCCATCTTTCATCGCGCGGCCGGTTCCACTCCGCACCAGTCCGCGATGAACAGGGCGATCGACTGGGTAATGCGCCGTATGGACTCCAGGTTCACGCGTTCGTTGAAGCCATGAATCGCTTCCGCGGTCGGACCGTAGACCAGCGCCGGCGTATCTGCATACAGGCCGAAAAAGCGGGCATCCGTCGTTGCAGTGGTTACCGAGTGGCGAAGTGCGTCGCCGTTTACGGACCGGTGGGCGCCCTCGAGCGAGGCCACGGCCTGGCGGGCTGTCGGCGTGTCGTGCTCCGCCAGGCAATAGCCCTCGGCGAGGAATCCGTGATAGACGATCCGGGGCCGGTTATTGCGCAGAAAGGCGTCCGTGTCGGCCGCATCCTGCAGGCAGCTTTCGATTTCAGCGCGCGCGTCGTCGATGTCCTGACCAGGATAGATCCCCATGCGCACATCGAAACAACACCACGCGGGCACGCTCGACGGCCAGTCGCCACCCTGGATGCGACCGATGTTGAGATTCAGGGGATGGTCCAGGTGACGGAATTGTGGATGCCGGTTTTCAGCGCCGTTCCAACGCTTTTCAAGCGCCTTCAAAGCCATGATGAGCGGAATGGCCGCCTCGATGGCATTGGACCCGCTGCCGGCCTCCAACACGTGAACCGGCTTGCCCAGAAGGTGGACCTGCAGCCAGATCACGCCGACCTGGGCACTGATCAATTGCTCATCGAAAGGCTCGGGAATCAGCGCAGCATCCGCGCGGTAACCTCTTTGCAGGCAGGCCAGCGCGCCGTTGCCGGTGCATTCTTCTTCGACCACCGACTGAAAGAACAGGTCGGCCGCGGGCTGGTAACCGAGTTCCCGCAAAGCCCCGAGCGCGAAGAGATTGGCCGCCAGGCCGGCTTTCATGTCGCCAGCGCCGCGACCGTACATCCAGCCACCGTCGACGTGGGGTTCGAACGGGGGCTTGTTCCAGGCGTCGGGCGGTCCCGCGGGCACCACGTCGATGTGGCCATTCAGGATGAGGGATCTGCCGCGTCGCGCCTGGCTGCGGTGAATGCCGACCACGTTGACGGCGTTTTCGTAATCCCCGATGACGGGGGAAAACCCGGGCAGATGGGCAATGTCCTTCACGTCGATCGCCCAGCGGTCGGTTTCGTAGCCCATTTCCCGCAGCTGGTCAGCCATGCATTGCTGGGCGCTTTGCTCGTTGCCGCGCGTCGATGGATGGCTGGTCAGTTCCGACAGGAAGGCGACCTGTTGGTCAAACCGCCGGTCGACTGCATCGATGACCTGTCCGCTCAGTCCGCTGCTCATGAAATCTCCTCGCTAAAGCCTGTTACCCTAGAATCTGCCAATTTCGTTTTCGTGGATCAGCAGGGGCGCTTCGGTCGCGGCCACGACCTCGTCGATGCCATGCTCCTCGGCGATCTCGCGCAGCACCATCCCTTCCGGCGTGATGTCGATGACCGCCATTTCCGTGTAGATGCGATCCACGCAGGCCGGAGCCGTCAGCGGCAGGCTGCATTGACTGACCAGCTTGGACTGTCCGCGCTTGTCCCTGTGCGTGCACAGGACCACTACCCGGCGTGCCTTCTGCGCCAGTTCCATGCCGCCGCCCACGCCCGGGGTGAATCGTCCGGGTATGGTCCAGTTCGCCAGGTCTCCATTCCCGGCCACCTGCAAGGCGCCCAGGATGGTCAGGTCGAGACGGCCGCCGCGGACCAGTGCGAACGACGTCGCGCTGTCAAAAAACGAGGTCCCTGGCAGGGTGGATACGTAGGCCCCGCCGGCATCGATCAGGTTGCGGTCGGCCCGTTCGTAGGGAACTGCCGGCCCCTGTCCCGCGATACCGTTTTCCGAGTGCAGGCAGACGGGAAAACCGCTTTCCAGGTAGTCGACGAGCAACGTGGGCAGGCCAATGCCGAGGTTGACGGTCAGGCCGGGCCGCAGTTCGCGGCTGGCCCTCCTGAGGAAGCGGTTGCTATCTGCGGACGACACCATAAGCCTCGGTCAGCTCACCCAGCGGGACAACGTGATCAACGAAGGGGCCCGGCGTATGTATCGCTTCCGGAGCGATATCACCCAGGCCGACCAGTTCTTCCGTCTCGACAATGACGGTTTTGGCGGCCATCGCCATCAACGGGCTGAAATTCCGGGCGCTGGCGGCGTAGGTCAGGTTACCGAAGGGGTCGGCGCGTTGCGCGTGGATCAGGGCGACGTCGGCGCGCAAAGGGGTTTCGAGGAGACAGCTGCGGCCGTCGACCTGGTACACGGGCTTGCCCTGCGCCAACAGGGTTTCGACCCCGATGTCGGTCAGCAGGCCGAGCAGCCCGGCGCCGGCCGCCCGGATGCGCTCGGCCAGGATTCCCTGGGCACAGAATTCTACGGCGAG
>JAPHSB010000157.1 GCA_026193295.1 Lysobacterales bacterium | reverse complement strand
CGGCGGAGCGCAAAGGGGTCCTTGTTGCCGGTAGGGCGCATGCCGGCTGCGAAAATCCCCACCAGCGTATCGGCTCGGTCGGCGATGCTGACAATCCGCCCGGCGTCGCTGGCGGGAACGGCGTCGCCGGCGAAGGCTGGCGCGTAATGCTCGCCAATCGCGGCGGCCACGGCGTCCGACTCCCCCGAAGTTGCCGCGTAATGCTGCCCCATCAACCCCTGCAATTCGGGAAACTCACCGACCATCTGGGTCAACAAATCGCATTTCGCGAGTTGCGCGGCTCGCGAGGCAGCCTCCTGGTCGAGTCGCAATATTTCCGCTAACGTCTTCGAAACGGCAGCCATTCTCCTTGATTTGTCGCCTATTGTTCCAATTTTCTGCTGAAAAACGACCCGATCAAGAGTGGGCATATAGGCCTCGAGCGGTTGCTTCTGGTCCTGCTCGAGGAAAAACCGTGCGTCGGCCAGGCGCGGTCGTATGACCCGCTCATAACCCTCGCGGACGGCGTTGAAGTCCTGGCTTTCGAGGTTGGCAATGGCCACGAACCGGTTGCTGACCCGCCCGGATTGCCGCGCATCCCGCACCGGGAAAAATTTCTGGTGGTCCTGCATGCTGGCCACCAGTGCGACGTGTGGCACCTGCAAAAAGGCTTCTTCGAATCGGCAGGCCACGGGAACCGGCCATTCGACCAGGTTATTCACCTCGTCGAGCAGGCCCGGATCGATCAGCACTTGTGGATCGGTCGCGAGCAGCCCCTCACGAATGCGTTCGCGCCGCCTTGCCGGGTCGGCGATGACGTAAGCCTTCTGCAGCACCTCGACGTAGCTCGCGGCGGTCGGCAACTCGTGCGGGCCCGGGCTGTGAACCCGGTGGCCGCGGGTCCGGTGGCCGGCGGATTGCCCCAGAAGACTGCCTTCGATTACCCGGTTGCCGTGCATGACGACTAACCAGTGCACCGGGCGTACGAAGCTGAATTCGTGGTCGTGCCAACGCATCGGCCGGGGCACGGGCAATTGACGCAGGGCCTGCTCCAGAATGGGGAAGATCAAATCGTCCAGGGCTTGCCCCGGTTGCTCGACGCGGGCGAATAACCACCCGCCCTTTTCAGTCTCGACCCGCTGCAGCTCAGCCACCTCCAGGCCGACCGAGCGGGCGAAGCCCAACGCCGCCGCTGTCGGTTTGCCCTTGGCGTCGAATGCCGCGGTAAGTGCCGGACCACGGCGGTCCTGCGACTGGTCGGGTTGGCGGTTGGCTACCCCGGGAAAAAGAGCGGCCAGCCGGCGCGGTGTCGAAAACCCCTGGCTGCCCGCGGCATCGAACGTGAGGCCTTGCTTTTCCAGGCCGCTGGCGATCGCAGCGAGAAAGGCCTCGCGCAAGGCGTCCAGCGACTTGGGCGGTAGTTCCTCGCAACCGAGCTCAACCAGCAGGTCAGCGGCATCCCGGGGCATTGTTTCGGACGCACTCATGATCCGGCCCCCTCGGGTTTAAGCGTGTCCTGCGGCAAGGTTTGGGCCGCGGTGCTCTGCTGCGCCAGGCCCGGAAAACCCAGGGCCTTGCGGCTCTCGTAGTAACTTTCCGCTACGCGGCGGGCCAAATCGCGGACGCGCAGAATGTACCTTTGCCGCTCGGTGACGGAGATGGCTCGCCGCGCATCGAGCAGGTTGAAAGTATGGGAGGCTTTCAGCACCTGCTCGTAAGCAGGCAGCGGCAGATCCAGGTCGACCAGCTTACGGGCCTGGCGTTCGCAGACCTCGAACCAGGTGAACAGCGCGTCCACATCGGCGTGTTCGAAGTTGTAGTGGGATTGTTCGACCTCGTTCTGGTGAAAAACTTCGCCATAGGTAACCGTGCGGCCGCCGCTTTCGGTCCAGACGATGTCGTAGATACTGTCCACCTTCTGCAAGTACATCGCCAGCCGCTCCGCGCCGTACGTGATCTCACCCATGACGGGCCTGCATTCCAGGCCGCCCGCCTGTTGAAAGTAAGTAAATTGCGTGATTTCCATGCCATTGAGCCAGACTTCCCAGCCGAGGCCCCAGGCACCCAGCGTGGGTGATTCCCAGTTATCCTCGACAAAACGGATGTCGTGTACGCGCGGGTCAATACCGATGGCCTCCAGTGACCCCAGGTAAAGATCCTGGAAGTCTTCGGGCGCCGGCTTCATCACTACCTGGTATTGGTAGTAGTGCTGGAGTCGGTTCGGGTTCTCCCCGTACCGTCCGTCGGTTGGCCGCCGGCTGGGCTGCACATAGGCTGCGCGCCAAGGCTCAGGCCCGATGGAGCGTAGAAAAGTCGCCGGGTGAAAGGTTCCCGCGCCGACCTCGAGGTCCAGCGGCTGGACCCGAACACAGCCCTGATCCGACCAGTAAGCCTCGAGTTTCTCAATGAATTCCTGAAATGTCATGATCTGTTTGCTGCTTCTCTTGCCTATGCTGTCGCCTGCAATCGCTGCAAGCGCCGGATTCAAACCAGCCAGCAGCCTGTTGGACTTGACCGATCGCAGCGAGGGAAAGCCGATTCGAGTCAGATTTTTCGGTCTTTTGACGCGAATAGCTCGGCTATTGAGCGAAAAGAACGGAGAATCTGGCCAAACTCGGCTTTTTCGGGGTAGATCTATGATCAGTCCGACAGGCTGCTAGTATAGTCCCTGCCAGCCTGCGGCAGAAGGTCGCAGCTACCGCGCCACGGTCAAGCCCTAGGCGGATGACCGAGGATGGTCGCGGCGATAGTAGCGCCATGCCACGATGGCTACTGCCGAGAGCGCGCCAAAAAGCGCCAGCTGCACCCGGGGCGGAGTGCTGGGAAAAACCAGCAGCAGGAAGCCCGCGGCTGCGGCTATGAAACCCAGCCACAGGAACACGAAGCGCGGCCTGATGAGTTCCAGGACCAGCAATAAGCCGGCCAGCACCCACCAGTGCCAGAACTCGATGGAGAACACCCAAGCCACGCCCCTT
>JAPHSB010000471.1 GCA_026193295.1 Lysobacterales bacterium | reverse complement strand
TTACGGCGCTTCAACTCTTCGAAGAACGACATGCGGCTGCGTCTACCGGCCGGCCGCGTCGTTTGCCAACAGGATCCTCATGGATGCTCTCCAGTCAATTCACCGGGTTGATCCCGACTTGTCGCAGAGGAGTATATCCGAGCTGGGCTGCTCTTAGGACCGCCATTGGTCATGATCTTGTGCGCCGTGGAATATGCACGATAATCAGGGCATGCCCAATCTATCGAACAAAATTGCTCCAGACCTGACCGACGAATTCTTTGAAACCCTCGTCAAAACCGGCAGCGTCCACATCGAGCGCATCATCTCGCAAGGCCACACTTCGCCCGCTGAAGGCTGGTACGACCAGGACCGCAACGAGTGGGTGCTGCTGGTACAGGGGGCTGCCTGTCTCGCTTTCGAGGACGGCCGCGAAGTAGCCTTGGGCCCCGGCGACTGGCTGGAGATTCCCGCACACCAGAAGCACCGCGTCGCATGGACCGATCCCGCCCAACAAACCATCTGGCTCGCCGTGCATTACCCGTAGGAGCGGCTTTAGCCGCGATTGTTTTTCTTTACCGTCCGCAAAATTCGCCTGCGGCTGGCAACCTCGATCGTTCCGGCCGGTGCTGCGCCTAGTCAGCCGGGAACGGCCCGCTGACCGGCTTCCAGCTGCCATCCGGCTGCAGGCAGGCGCTGCCGTAGGCGGGCACGGACTGACCGCCGACGACGATCTCGGTCTGGTATTCGCGCACCTGCAGACAGCTGGCATCGGCCGGCCGGTAGGCGGTCGGCGCGGCCTGGGCCGGCATGGGCGGTGGAGCCGGCTGTGGTGCGTAGCGTGGGCCGAAGTAAAGCGGGATCGCAAAGGACAAGCCGAGACTGCTGCCGTGGCCGCCGTAACCATAGCCGAGGCTGAGGTAGCTCGGGCCCCAGGTTGGGCCGTAATGGGGGTAGTAGCCATAGCCGGGCGGATAGGGGCGCCAGTACGGCGGTGGGTAGGCCCAGCCCAGGCCCAGGCTGTAGCTGGAGTGGCTGTGGGAGCCGTGGTGGTGGCCGCCCGCCCAGGCGGTCGGGGCCGACGCGACGAGCGCGATAGCCAACAGGGCGATCATTCGAAGCGTGCGCCGGGAAATACTCATCTCAGGCTCCTCGCGTCAAGGCAGGACTGCCTGCCTCTACCGATCAATGTATCACAACCGTTTGACCCGCAGGCCCGGGTCACGGTTCCGGAACCGGGCGCAGGCTGGCGGCGGCACCAGCCCCGCCAAGTGCACCAACCTGGGACCGTGCACCCAGTAGGTTGCAGGGCTGCCCGTCCGCGCATGCCCCGTCCCGATTGACGTACAATCCGGGCGATGAAACTCGCCAACCAGCGACAACTGTGGGATATACCCGACGACGTTGCCTACCTCAACTGCGCCTACATGTCGCCGCTGATGAAGCGGGTGCGGGATGCCGGCTTCGAGGGATTGGCGCGCAAGGCGCACCCCTGGGAGATTACGCCCGCTGATTTCTTCAGCGGATCCGATACGCTGCGCGCCGCGTTTGCGGAATTGATCAACGCCGGCGCCGATGACATCGCCATCGTGCCCGCGGCCAGCTACGGGGTGTCGACCGCCGCCCGCAACCTGCCGCTGGCCCACGGCCAGAACGTCATCGTGGTGGAAGACCAGTTTCCTTCCAACGTGTATCCCTGGCGGGAGCGCGCCCGGGAAGTCGGCGCCCGCGTGCACACGGTGGCGCGGCCTTCGTCGGGCGGCTGGACCAACGCGGTGCTGGAGGCGGTCGACGGCGGCACGGCCATCGTCGCCCTGCCGCAGTGTCACTGGACCGATGGCGGCCTGTTTGACCTGGAACGGATTGGCGAGTTGTGCCGTGGCAACGGCATAGCGCTGTCGCTCGATGTCACACAATCGCTCGGTGTGCTGCCGCTGGACGTTCAGCGCATCCAGCCGGACTTTCTCAGCTGCGCCGCCTACAAGTGGCTGCTGGGTCCTTATTCAATCGGATTTTTATACGCGGCCGAGCGCTGGCAGCACAAGGGCACGCCGATCGAGCACAACTGGATCCACCGCAAGAATGCCGAGGACTTTGCGCGGCTGGTGGACTACCAGGACGCCTTCGAGCCGGGCGCCCGGCGCTTCGACGTCGGCGAGCGCTCCAATTTCGCGCTGGTGCCGGCGGCCGAGGCCGGCCTCCGGCAGATCCTCGAGTGGGGTGTGGACAATGTGCGCGAGACCATCGAGGCCATGGCCGATACCATCATCGAACGAGTCGGGCCACTCGGACTCACCGCGCTGCCGAAAAGCGAACGCGCTCCGCACTACCTGGGTCTGCAGCTGGAATCAGGCCTGCCGCCCGACCTGCTGCCGCTACTCGCGCAGCGCAAGGTCTTCGTCAGCGTGCGCGGCTCGTCGATCCGCATCACGCCGCACCTCTACAACACCGGGGCGGACATCGACCGCCTCGTCGAAGCCCTTCAAGCGGTTCTGGGCTGACCGGGCAGGTTATGCCGTGGGAGCCAGCTTCCATGGGCGGGTTGGTATTCGTGGGAGCGGCTTCAGCCGCGATTCTTTTTGGATGCTCCCATTGCTATATCCGGGCTCTCTTTTACTCTCCCACCGTGAACGGCAAGACAAAGCCGGCGGCTTGCGGACCCGGCATCTCGGCGATAAAGGCGTAATCGCCCGGCTCGAGGTCCACGGTGAAATAACCGTGTGCGCCCGCCGTTATGTCGTTGATGCCGCCAAGGAAGGTCACCGGGCTTGGGTCCTCGAGGCCGTCGGGGGTGCGCCAGTCAAGCCAGGCATCCGCCTTGGCGATGCTGTCTTCGCCGTCGACGCGCATCAGGTGCACGTCGTTGCCGACGAACGAGGGCAGCGCCTGCTGCTCGATGAAGTCCACGCGGATGGTGTTGGTCCCTGTATTGAGCTCGCCGCTGACCAGCTCGAAGCCTGAATTCCGGATGGCCAGCGTCGCGTTGGCCTGCGGTTCCGGGGCGTTGCTGTTCTGGTTGGTCACGGTCAGGTCCAGCAGCATGCCGAGTTGCCCCTCGCCGGGGCTGGTGGTATGGAAAATCCCGTCGGACTTCACGTAACACTCCATGATGTAGTGCCCCGGCTCCAGGTACACGGTGGTCTGGCCGGCGCGTCCAGGCGAGAGAAAACCCGGTCCGCCATTGCGCCCCAGCTCGCCGATCCACTCGGGGAACCGGCCAAAGGCCGCGTTGACAGCTTCCTCGTCACCCGCATTCATGCCGTCCATCGCATCCTGGAACGGCTGCATCACGGCATCGCTGATCTCCCGGGCCGTGATGCCTTCCGGCGGCACGTCGAGCATGGCGAAGTGGGTCATGCTGGAGGCATTGACAAACCTGAACGTGGTCCAGCCGGCGGGGATTTCCGAGGGGCCCTGGAAGGTTTTGCCCACGGCCCGGAACTCCACCACGTGGGGCTGCGGTTCGGGCGGCGGCGCGGGAATGGTTGTGGACTGCGGCTTCGCGGCAACTTCTTCTGTCGCTTTACGCTCTTCGCCGCAACCCTGCAAAAGAAACGGCCCGGCGGCCAGCGCCACAAACACCAACATCCTATTCATGAATCTCTCCTTTGTTCTTTTTTGTGCTTTCCACCGAAACCTTCAATGCGAGAGATGGCAGTCGCGCAGCCACAGCGCGCTGCGGATCCATTTTTCGCTAGGGCTCGTGGTTTTTGAGCGACTGCATAACACGGTCGACGCATTCCTTGCGAGTCATCGACAGCTTCCTGGCCTTTTCCGTGTCGATACAGGTACAGGCGCCGGTTGCGGTGTCGACTGTGCAGAGCACGTTGTCCAACGGCGGTGCCTGCACAGGCTCGGATTCCGCCCGGGCCTCCGGCTCCTTGAGCATGTCGGCAGCGGGGTCCGCCAACTCAAACGTGCCGGCGCTGGCCAGGCCAGCCAGCAGGCAGAGCGAAACGATCATAGCCAAGCGCTTCATGCAGAACCTCCGGATATCTGATCATGCAAGGATACAACGCCGAGCGCGCGGCGCAAGATTTTGTGGAACGAGTGGTTGTGGGAGGGGCTTTGGCCGCGATAGTTTTTTGACAATTCAAAAGAATCGCGGCCAAAGCCGCTCTCACACCACAGTCATGCCTGCACTGCCTGCCCGTTTCCGGCTCAATCCACCGGGCCATATTTTTGCAGAGAGGCTGTGTGCTCCGGCGCCAGGCTCACTGCATTCCGAATGATCGTCCTCATCTGAGCCAGCGACTGCTGCAATTCGGATTCACTGATCGAATCGGCTCGCCGGTCGTAGGTTTCGGGCACAACGTCGAAGCCCGCATACATGGACAGCCAGCTGCCCGTGCGAAAGGGCTCGGTGCCGTACTCCACGAGGTAGGCGCGGCTCCGGTAAACGGCCAGCTTGTGCGCCAGGGTTTCGGGAACATCCATGCTGCGGCAATCGTCCCAGAATGGTTCGCCGAGCCGTTGATTCAGCTTGTAGTGCAGGATCAGAAAATCCCTCATCTTCTCGTACGAAGCTCGTGATTGCCGGTTGGCCTCGTCGATGTCGCACTGCCTGAAGCCGTGCGCCGGGAAGAACGTCTCAAGCAGCGCAATGCCGGTCTGGATCAGCGCGATGCTGGTGGATTCCAGCGGCTCCATGAAGCCGGCGGCCAGGCCCAGCGCGACGCAATTGCGCTGCCAGAAGACCTCGCGCATGCCGGTCTGAAACGACAGCAGGTTCGGCTCGGACTGCGGTTCACCCTGGATATTCGCGAGCAGGGTATCCAGCGCCTGTTCATCGTCCAGGTACTCGCTGCAATAGACGTAGCCGTTGCCGACGCGGTGCTGCAGGGGGATGTTCCATTGCCAGCCGGCCGGGCGGGTGATGGATCGGGTATAGGGGACCGGGTCCGCGGTGGATTCGCTTTGCACCGCCACGGCCCGGTTGGCGGGCAACCAGTGGCTCCAGTCCTCGAGCGGTGTTTCCAGGCATTGGCCGATCAGCAATCCGCGAAACCCGCTGCAGTCGACGAACAGGTCGCCGCTGACGGCCTGGCCGGAGTCGAGGGTCACGGATTCGATAAATCCGTCGCTGGCCCGGGTATTGACGCCGAGCACCCGCGCATCCGTTCGCTCGACGCCCCGGCGCATGGCGTAGTCGCGCAGATATTCAGCGTAAAGCGCCGCATCGAACTGGTAGGCGTAGCCGAAATCGGCCAGCGGATTGGGGTTGTCCGGCGAGGGATGGGCAAAACGGCCCGAGCGCGCCATGACGCTGGGCAGACAGTAGTCCTCCATCGGGCTGCCGTCGCCCACGGCCCGCGACCTCAGCCAAAGATCATGAAACGGAACGCCGCGCAGCGGCGCGCCATAGTTGGCGAAGGGATGAAAAAACCGCGAACCCTTTACGGCCCAGTCCTCGAACAGGATGCCGAGTTTGAAGGTCGCCTGGGTGCGCCGCATCAGCTCGGCTTCGTCGAGCTCGAGAAACCGGTTGAAATCGAGGATCGTCGGGATGGTCGCCTCGCCGACCCCAACGGTGCCGATGGTAGACGACTCGATCACGTGGATACGGGTGGCCGACCCTTCGAGGAATTTCGCCAGGCTGGCTGCGGCCATCCAGCCCGCTGTGCCGCCGCCGACGATGATGATGGTTCCGATCAAAAGACAGGCCCCGGGTTGTCCGTTTCGAGAATGATGCTGATTGTAGCCCAGGCGGCGGCTGGCCGAATGCGTTCCTTCCAGAAAAGGCTCGGACAGGTCTGGCCGAAATGGCACCCGCCCCGTCTTCCTTGGAACGCCGTGTACAGCCCGTCCTGTGGCAGAATAGCGCCCATGCTGCCTGCACACGCCCAGCCATGACCTTCTTCAGCGAACTCAAGCGCCGCAACGTGTTCCGCATCGGGGCCGCCTACGTGCTGTTCGGCTGGGTGCTGTTGCAGGGAGCGGATTTCGCGCTCGACCTGATCGGCGCGCCCAACTGGATCATCCAGGCGCTGTCGATCGTGGTGGCCGCCGGCCTGCTGCTGGCACTGATCATCGCCTGGGCTTTCGAGCTGACGCCTGAGGGACTCAAGCGCGAAAAGAACGTCGACCGCAGCCAGTCCATCGCCACGCAGACCGGCCGCAAGCTGGACCGCGTCATCATCGGCGTGCTGGCGCTGGCCGTCGTCTACCTGCTGGTCGACAAGCTGGTGCTGCAGGACCTGGTCAGCACCCCGGAAGCCGTGCAGGTGGCTACGCCGGCGCCAGGCGCGTCCGCCCCCCGCTCCGAACCAGGCCCCTCGGTCGCGGTTTTGCCTTTCGTCAACATGAGCGGCGATCAGGACAATGAATATTTCTCCGACGGCCTGACCGAGACCCTGCTGCACATGCTTTCGCAGCTGCCCGGGCTGCACGTGGCTGCGCGCACCTCCTCGTTCGCCTTCAAGGGCCAGAACGTCAACATCGGCGAGATCGCCGGCGCCCTGGGCGTGGCGCACGTGCTCGAGGGCAGCGTGCAGAAAGCCAACGACCGGGTGCGCGTCACCGCCCAGCTGGTCCGCGCCGACGACGGGTTCCACGTCTGGTCGCAGAGCTACACCCGCCCGCTGGAGGACATCTTCGCCATCCAGGACGAGATCGCCACCGACGTGGCCAGCGCCCTCGGCAGCTCGCTGCTCGGCGCCGCGAAAACCGATCTGCACGGCGTCAACACGACCGATCTGTCGGCCTACGACAGTTATCTGAAGGGCCTCGAACAGCAGGCGATTTACTCCTACGCCAGCCTCGGCAGTGCCGAAAACCACTTCAAACAGGCGCTGGCGCGCGACCCTGGGTTCACCGATGCCCGCCTGGCCCTGGCGCGTAACTACCTGCTGAAGTTCAACACCGGCCTGATCGACGCCGGCGAGACCCGCGCCCTGGCCGAGCCCTTGCTCCGTCAGGCGCGTCAACAGCAGCCGGACAACCCGCTGGCCCGCGCGCTGGAGCTGTCGCTGAACCTCTTGATTTTTGATTCCAGGCAGGGCGCGGCGGAAGTCCGGGCCTTGGTGGATGAGCTGCAGGACCTGTTGCAGGTGCTGCCCGCCGAGTCGCTCATTCGCATCAACGTGGCGGCGACGTTTCACATGTTTTTCGGCGACCAGCAGCGGGCGATCGAAGTGTTGCAGGCCGGCTTGCTGATCGACCCGCTGGAAGCGGAGCTGCACCGCTGGCTGGGGCGCATTTACGCCGACAACCAGCGCTTTGACGAGGCGCGCGCCGCGCTGCTGCGCAGCCTGGAGCTGGCCCCCGACAACCCCAATGGCTACAGCACAATGGCGGACGTCGAGTCCTGGGCCGATAACCTGCCCGCCGCGCTCGACTGGATGCGCCAGGCCAGCCAGGTCGATCGCCAGGATCACGAACTGCCCGCGCAGATCGCCCGCGACCTGTATCAACTGAGGCTGCCGGAGGAAGGCGACTACTGGCTGGCCCGCGCGCAGGCGCTGGCGCCGGGTTCAGCCCTGACTCGCAGCATCGAGGTGCAGCGTGCTGCGGCCATGGATGATCCGCAGCAACTCATCGCGCTGGCCTCCGCCCTGATCGCCGACCAGATCGAAGACCGCCGCGGCGCCTTTGGTGAAACCATGCAGCTCTACGCCGACGCGATGCTGCGGGAGGGCCGGGCGCGGGAAGCCTTCGATTTCCTGGTCAGCGTGCGCCCGGAGATCACCCGCTACGATGAAATCGCCGCGGGCCAGCAGGGGCTGATCATGCAATGGGCCTCCATCGCCCTGATGTCCGGCTTCGAGACCTTCGAGAACCGCAAGGTGGCCTGGCTGCAGTTCACCGGCCAGCTCGACGCGCTGGGCATTCCCTGGAACAGGGACCCCAGCGACGGCAGCCTGACCTGGGACTACGTGATGAAGGGTGAGACAGAGAAGGCCATCGACAGCTACCTCGAGTACGAACTCACCGCGCCGCTGGCCAGGAACCTGGACCGCCCCCAGAAACTGCTCAACGCCGTGTTCGGCCCGGTGTACGAAGCCCCCCGCGTGGCGGCCGGGCTGGCCGCAGACGCCGAGCGCTACGCCGAAGTGCGCGAGGAAGTGCGAGCCATGCTGCAGCGCCCGGAGTGGAACAACCCCTGAAGCCTGTGACGACAAAGGAAAAAGATGAGCGATATTTTCGACGAGATGTGGGGTGATGCCGGCGCGGGCGGCCTGGCGAATATGCGCAGCCCCTACCAGGACTATGGCCACTGGTTCGACCGCGAAGACCCCAAGCGGATCCATCGAAAAGCGGGTCAGGCCGAAGCCTTCTTTCGCAAGACGGGGATCACCTTCAATGTCTATGGCACCGAAGAAGCCGATGAGCGGCTGATTCCCTTTGACGTGGTGCCGCGCATCCTGTCTGCGCGGGAGTGGCGCAGACTGTCGCGTGGAATTGAACAACGCGTACGGGCTCTGAACGCTTTTCTCCATGACATCTACCATCGACAGGAGATCTTGCGCGCCGGCCGCATTCCCGTCGAATTGATCGCACATAACGACGCCTTTCTGCCGCAGATGGTGGGGGTCGAACCGCCGGGCGGAATCTATACGCATATCGTGGGTACCGACATAGTCCGCACCGGGCAGGATGAGTTTTTCGTACTGGAGGACAATGCCCGCACGCCGTCGGGCGTTTCCTACATGCTCGAAAATCGCGAGACCATGCTGCAAATGTTTCCCGAGCTGTTTTCGCGCATACCGGTGCGGCCGGTGAGCACATATCCCGCCAACCTTCACCGCTCGCTGTCCGCCTGCGCACCGCCCGCCTGTGACGGCAAGCCGGTGGTGGCGGTGCTGACGCCGGGTATCCACAATTCGGCCTATTTCGA
>JAPHSB010000040.1 GCA_026193295.1 Lysobacterales bacterium | reverse complement strand
TTTTTCGGCCATCTCGGCGATCAGGCCAATGCGGAAGCCAGCCTGGTGTATGGCGGCTATACCGCGCTGGTCTACGCGACCGGCATCATCGGCGGCTATATCGCCGACCACGTGCTCGGCTACCAGCGCTCGATCCTGCTCGGGGCCCTGATCATGTCGGCTGGCCTGTTCGTGCTGCTGATCGAGGACCTGACCTGGTTCCTGGTGGGACTGTCGCTGATCGTCGCCGGCAATGGCCTGTTCAAACCGAATATCTCGACGATGATCGGCAAGCTCTATGCCCCGGGTGACGTGCGCCGTGATTCCGGTTTCACGATTTTCTACATGGGCATCAACATGGGCGCCTTCATTGCGCCGTTCATCACGGCGGCCTGGATTGGCGCGACCTGGGGTCTGAAATGGGGCTTCTTCGCCGCGGCGATCGGCATGATCCTGTCGACGCTTTTCCTGGAAGTAGCCAAGCGGTCGCTCGGGCACGTCGGCCTGCCGCCCAAGGGTAACGAGGGCTGGGGCCGCTTCATCCTGGTCGGCCTGGGCGCGCTGGTCATGGCCATCGGCGTCTACTTCCTGCTGTCGGCGAGCACAGTGCTGGGCTACCTGCTGGTCGGCATCATGGTGGCGCTGATCGCCTACTTCATCATTTCGGGGATCAAGAGTGGCGACCGCGTTCAGCTGCAGCGCTACATCGCCATGATCATCCTGTTCGTGGCCAACGCCTGTTTCTGGGCCCTGTTCGAGCAGGCCGGCAGTTCGATGAATTTTTTCGCGCGCGAGTTCGTGACGCCGATGTACGGCAGCATCGAGACCTGGCAGGCCGGCGGCTTCGGCATCTTCCAGTCGCTCAACCCGCTCTACATCCTGCTGTTCGCCCCGCTGTTCGCCGCTTTCTGGCCCTGGCTGGACAAGCGTAACGTGAACCCCTCGATTCCGCGGAAGTTCGCGCTTGGCCTGATCCAGGTCGCGCTGGGCTTCTACGTGCTGGTGTTCGCGATCGGTAATTTCCAGAACGCGGCCGGATTGGTGCCATGGATCTTCCTGGCGCTGTGTTACCTGCTGCACACCACGGGCGAGCTGTGCCTGTCGCCGATCGGCCTGTCGATGGTCACCAAGCTGGCGGCCGAGAAGGAGACCGGCATGGCCATGGGTGGCTGGTTCCTGTCCATCGCGATGGCCCAGTACGTGGCCGGCCTGATCGCAGCCGTCGCCTCGGGCGGCGGGCACGGGCCCGAAGCGGGCGCCGCCATCGGCCAATACCAGGACACCTACATGATGCTGTTCTGGATCGGCCTTGGCTTCGGCGCCGCCTACCTGGTGGCCGCGCCGCTGATCAATAAGCTGATGCACGGCGTCAAGTAGCTAATGACCACTCGAAAAAAACCCCGGCAGTCGCCGGGGTTTTTTTATGCCCGCGATTGGTTGATAGAATGGTCGCCTGATGCCTGCCGAGTACGCCCTTCGCCATGAAAGTGACTTTCCGATCGCTGCTGTTCCTTGTTTTCGCCTGCCTGATTGCCGCTTGTCAACCGGACGAAGCGCCACTGGCGGCCCGGTCCGCTGACGTGGAAGCGCAGACTGACCCATCCGCACCCGCCACGCTGACGGCCTGGGATCGATTCGTCGAAGGCTACATCGAAGACTACCTGGCCGCTCACCCGGCCTTCGCCGTCGCGCAGGGCCGCCACGAGTTCGACGGGATGCTCCCCGACTGGAGCGCCGAGGGGATCGCGAACGAGATCGCGCGCCTGAAGCAGGTCCGCGATCAGGCAGTCGTCTTCAACGACGAGGACCTCGGGGAGCCAGGATCCTTTCAGCGCCAGTACCTGCTGGCTTCCATAGACCGCAACCTGTTCTGGCTGGACAAAGCCGACTGGCCTTTCCGCAGCCCGGATTTTTACTTCGACTGGATCTCGGATTCCATCGCCCCGGCGCCCTACGTGACACTGGACTACGCACCGCTGGAGCAGCGCATGCGGGCCTATACCCGCTACGCGCAAGCCGTCCCGGTGGCCGCGGCACAGATACGGGCCAACCTGCGCATGCCGATGCCCCGCACCGTGCTGCAGTACGGCATCGACTCGTTCGGGGGGCTGGCCGACTACTACCGTAACGACGTCCCTGCGGTGTTCGCCGCTGTCGAAGACGCTGCACTGCAGGCGGAGTTCGCCGAAGCCAACCAGTCAGCGGCGGCAGCCATGCAGGAACTGGCTGATTGGCTGAAGTCCAATCAGCCCTCGGCCACCGAGGATTACGCGCTGGGTGCGGAACTGTTCCAGCAAATGATCTACGACACCGAGCGCGTGGACATTCCGCTCGACGCACTCGAGGCCATGGGCTGGGCCGACCTGCGGCGCAACCAGTTGGCGCTCGACGAAGCCTGCGCTGAATTCGCGCCGGGCGAGAGCATCAGCGCGTGTTTCGCCCGCATGGCGAATCGCAAGCCGGCCGGTGGGTCGGTCGAAACCGCCCGCCTGCAAATGGCGGAGACTCGTGCCTTCGTGGTCGAGCAAAGCCTGGTGAGCATTCCCGGCAACGAAGAGGCGCTGGTGGCCGAGGCGCCGCCGTATGCGCGGTCCAACTTCGCTTACATCAACATTCCCGGGCCTTACGAAAGCAACCAGCCTTCGGTGTATTACATCGCCCCGCCGAACCCGGCCTGGCCCGCGGAGGTACAGCAGGCTTACGTGCCCGGCGAGGCGGATCTGCTGTTCACCTCGGTGCACGAAGTCTGGCCGGGCCATTTCCTCAACTTCGTGCACGCCAAGCGTGCCGACTGGATTTTCGGCCGCCTGTTCGTCACCTACGCTTTCGGCGAGGGCTGGGCCCACTACAGCGAGGAGATGATGCTGGAGGCCGGCCTGCGTGGCGCCTCGCCGGAGACCCGTATCGGCCAGCTCAGCAACGCATTGCTGCGCAATGTGCGTTTCCTGTCATCCATCGGCCTGCATACGAAGGGCATGACGATCGAGGAGTCGCAGCGGATGTTCATCGAGGAGGGCCACCAGAGCGAGGGCACAGCCATCCAGCAGGCCGCGCGGGGTACCTACGATCCCGCCTATCTCAACTACACGCTGGGCAAACTGATGATCCGGCAGCTGCGCGAGGACTGGACGCGGGAGCGCGGCGGCCGCGCGGCCTGGCGCGAATTCCATGACACCTTCCTGTCCTTCGGCGGCCCGCCGATTCCGCTGCTGCGCGCTCGGATGATGAAGGGCGAATGATGCACCTCGAATTCTTTGGCGCCGCAGCGGAGGTCACCGGTTCCTGCCACATCCTGCAGGTGGGCGGTAAACGGGTGCTGTTGGACTGTGGCCTGATCCAGGGCGGCCGCAAGGACGAAGCCCGCAATGCGGATCCGTTTCCGTTCGACGCCGCGCAGATCGACGCGGTGGTCCTGAGTCACGCGCACCTGGATCACTGCGGGCGCCTGCCGCTGCTGGTGAAGCGCGGTTTTCGCGGCCCGGTATACGCGCAGGAAGCGAGCTGCGAGCTGGTGGCCATCCTGCTGGCCGATGCGGCCCATCTGCAGGAGCGTGACGCCGAGTACCAGAGCCGCAAGACCGGCAAACGCGTGAAGCCGCTGTACACGTTCGTCGAAGGCGAGCGGGTCGTGCGCCAGATGCGCGGCGTCAAGTACCGCCAGAAGTTCGAGGTGGTCCCGGGCGTCAGGGTGCGCTTCCAGGACGCCGGGCACATCCTGGGCTCCTGCGCCGTTGAAGTCTGGGCGGAGGAAGGCGGTGTTGAGAAGAAGATCGTGTTCTCGGGCGACCTGGGTCAATACGACACGCCGATTTTGAAGGATCCGGAACCTATCGACCGCGCGGACGTCGTGTTGATGGAGAGCACCTATGGGGGGCGCCGGCACCGAGATCGTGCGCAGACCGTCGCCGAGCTGGGCGGCATCATGACCTCGCCCCGCAGCCGCGAGGGCAACATCCTGGTGCCAGCGTTCTCGATCGGCCGCAGCCAGGAAATCATGTACCAGTTGGGCAAGCATTACGAGGAGTGGGACCTGGGCCGCTTCCGCATCTTTTTGGATAGCCCGATGGCAATCGAGGCCTCGAAGGTCTACTGGGAATACACCCACCTCTACGACGAGGAAGCCACGCGCCTGCGGCTCGAGAATGGCGGCATGCCCCTGTTGCCCAACCTGACGCTGAGCCGGGGGGTGGAGGAGTCGATGGGCATCAACCGGATCCGCTCCGGCGCCATCGTGATTGCCGGCAGCGGCATGTGCAACGGGGGGCGCATAGTGCACCACCTGAAGCACAACCTGGACCGCCAGGAGACCCAGGTGCTGATCACGGGCTACCAGGCGCAGGGTTCGCTGGGCCGGCGCCTGGTGGATGGCAATGAAAGCGTGCGCATCCACGGGCAGGATGTCCGCGTGCGGGCGTCCATCCACACGCTCGGCGGCCTGTCCGCCCATGGCGACCAGGACGACCTCGCTCGCTGGTACGAGTGCATGGAGAACCGCCCGCCGGTATACCTGGTGCATGGCGAAGTCGGGGCGCAGGAGCAGTTCCAGGCCTACCTCGGCAAGCGCAACGGCGCCGAGGTGCATCTCCCGAAGCCGGGGGATGTGCTTGACTTGGGGGCACTCTAAGGGGTGCACTTTGGGCAATTGCGGATCGTAGGACCGAATTCATTCGGGAGCCAAGGAGTTGACCAGGAGGTGCCGGGTACCCCGGTGCAGGACAATCGGGCTGTCGGGAACAGCCGATTAGCGCACAGGGACGTCTTGAGCGTGTCCTGAACCGGGGTACCCGGTACCTCCCCGCTACGACAGATTGATTTCCCGAATGAATTCGGTCCTACGTGTCTGACGCCGATTGCAGAATGAATTCGGTGCTACGGGGTTGGGTGGCGGGATTCCAGCGTCTTCACCACATCCTCGAGGCTCAGCCCGCTCGCGCGCAGCAACACAATCAGGTGATAGAGCAGGTCGGCGGCCTCGTTGGTCAGCTCCTCGCGGTCACCGGCGACAGCTGCCAGGGCGGTCTCCAGGCCTTCCTCGCCGACTTTCTGCGCGATGCGCTTGACGCCGGCTTCGAACAATCGCGTGGTGTAGCTGCCTTCGGGCCGTTCCCCGTCGCGCTGCGCGACCAGGCGCTCGAGTGCCGCGATAAAGGCCAGCTGCGGCCGCACCGGCGTGCTCGAATCGAAGCAGGTGTCGGTTTCCCGGTGGCAGGCGGGGCCCTGGGGTTCGGCCAGCACCAGCAGGCAGTCGTCGTCGCAGTCGGCGTGCACCGCGAGCAGGCGCAGGCTGTTGCCGGAGGTTTCGCCCTTGGTCCACAGCTGTTCGCGGCTGCGGCTCCAGAAGGTCACCGCGCCGGTGTCCAGCGTTTGGGCCAGCGCCTCGGGATTCATGTACGCCTGCATCAACACCCTGCCGTCGAAAGCGTCCTGCACGATGGCCGGCAACAAGCCGTCCATTTTCTGCCAGTTCAGGGCCTGGATGTCGCGCGAGTCTCGAATCAACATGGGCGGACCTCGATACCGGCCTCGGCCAGCGTGTTCTTGAGTTGTGGAATCGGGATCTGGCCGGAATGGAAAACCGTGGCGGCCAGCGCGGCGTCCACATCGGCTTGCCGGAAGACCGCGATGAAGTGATCCGGCGAACCGGCGCCGCCGGAAGCCACCAGCGGTATCGGCAGCAGCTCGCGTGCCGCCCGCAATTGCTCGATGTCGTAGCCGGCGCGCGTGCCGTCGGCTGACATGCAGTTGAGCACCACCTCCCCGGCGCCGCGCTCAACCACCTCGCGCAGCCAGTCCATGGTTTGACGCCCGGGTGTGCGCATGCGGTCGGGATCACCGGTGTGCGAACGCACCGTGTACGCACCCTGGTCGGCGATCGAATCGACGCCGATCACGACGCACTGGCTGCCGAAGGCCCTGACCAGCCGGTCGATCAGGCCCGGGTCTTCCAGGGCCGGCGTGTTGATGGAGATCTTGTCGGCCCCCTGCGCCAGCACCTGCCCGGCGCTCTCCACGCTGCGGATGCCGCCGGCCACGCAAAACGGGATGTCGATCGTCTCCGACACCCGCCGGACCCAGTCCACGTCGACGCTGCGGCCCTGGGGGCTGGCCGTGATGTCGTAGAAAACCAGCTCATCGGCGCCCTCGTCGCGGTAGCGGGCGGCCAAATCGATGATGTCTCCCATGACGCGGTGGTCCCGAAAGCGAACGCCCTTGACGACCTGGCCATCCCGTACATCGAGGCAGGGCACGATGCGCCGTGCCACGCCCGCTGTCCTCGCGTTTGTCACGACAGTGCCTCCACGGCTTCCGCCACGGTGAAGCAGCCTTCCAGCAGAGCCTTGCCGACGATGGCCGAGGCGGCGCCGGTGGTCGCCAGTTGGCGCAGGTCGAGCAGGCCGCTGACGCCGCCCGAGGCCTGCACCTCCAGCCCCGGGTAGCGCGAAGTCAATTGCCGGTACAGATCGAAATTGGGCCCGGTCAGGGCGCCGTCGCGGCCAATGTCGGTGCACAGGAGGTGGCGCAGGCCCTTGTCGGCGTAGAAATCCAGCAGCGCCCAAAGATCCTGCCCGGCGCCGCGGGTCCAGCCATGGGTGCGGGGCCAGGGCACACCGGCTTCGTCGATCGTGACGTCGAGGGCGGCCACCAGGCGCTCCGCTCCGAAGTGATCCAGCCAGCCGGCAAACTGTTCCGGCTGGTCCGCACTGACGCTGCCGACGACCACCCGGCTGGCGCCCCGGTCCAGCCGCAACTGGATGTCATCCGCCACGCGCACGCCGCCACCGGTCTGCACCGACTGCGGGGCGTTGCGCAGCAGGCGAAATAACGGCCGGGTATCGGCCTTCGGCCCGTCCCGGGAAGCCGCCAGGTCGACGACATGCAGCCACTCGGCACCCTGCGCCGCATAGTCCGAGGCCAACCGGCCTGCATCCAGCTCGTAGACCTTGCAGCGGCTGAAATCGCCGTGCAGCAGGCGAACGCAACTGCCGTCGAGCAAATCGATAGCGGGAATGATGGCGATGCTCATGCGGGTGGACTCTCCATGAAATGGCGCAGCAACGCCGCGCCCGCCCCGGCCGACCGCTCAGGGTGAAATTGTGCGCCGCGGAAATTGTCGCGTTGGACAACCGCGCTGAAGGGTTCCCCGTGGACGCTCGATGACAGCGTCCAGTCGCCGATCGGGGCGGCGAAGGAATGTACGAAATAGAACCATCTGCCATTGAGCGATTTGGTCAATGGGTCCGGGCGCAGGTTGCGGATGGCGTTCCAGCCCATGTGCGGCACCCGCAGCCCCGGGGTTTCCGGCAGCCGCCGCACGCGGGCGGGAATCAGGCCCAACAGGCTGGCGTTGTCCTCTTCCGATGACTCGAACAGCAATTGCATGCCCAGGCAGATGCCCAAAACCGGCTGCTTCAGTTCACGGATGACGTCTGCCAGGCCGCGTTGGCCCAGGATTTCCATGGCCCGGCCGGCGGCCCCGACGCCCGGCAGGATGACGCGGTCGGCTGCGCGAATGGCCGCCGGGCTGGACGTGAAGTTCGGTTCGGCGCCCAGGCGCCGCAGGGCATGCAATACCGATGAAATGTTGGCCCCGCCACTGTCGACGACCGCGATGGCCATCACAGCATACCCTTGGTGCTGGGCAGTTCACTGCCCTGACGCTGCAGCGCCGGCCGCAGTGCGCGCCCGGCTCCCTTGAACAGCGCTTCGACCATGTGGTGCGTGTTTTCTCCCCTGACCTGGAGATGAATCGCCGCACCCAGCGACTGGCTGAGCGAAGCGAAAAAGTGTCGCACCATCTCGGTGGACAGCTCACCGACCCGGTCGCGCGGGAATGCGGCCTCGAAGACGATGATCGGGCGGCCGGACAGGTCGACCGCGACCTGCGCCAGCGACTCGTCCATCGGCAGGACAAACCCATAGCGGCCGATACCGCGCCGGTCGCCCAGCGCCTGGTTCAGGGCCTGGCCCAATGCCAACGCACAATCTTCCACGGTGTGGTGTTCGTCGATCTCGAGATCGCCATTGCAGTCGAGTTCCAGGCGGAAGCCGCCGTGGCTGGCCAACTGGTCCAGCATATGGTCGAAAAAGCCGATGCCTGTGTTCACTTGGCTGCCGCCGCCGGCGTCCAGGTCGACGAACACCCGTATGTCGGTTTCGCGGGTCCTTCTCTCGACCGTAGCCTGGCGTGGGCGATTGACCAGGCGGTGCGCGATCGATGCCCAGTCCTCATGGCCCTCGCTCAGCCGCAGGCCGCCGATGCCCATGTTGGCCGCCAGCTGCAGATCGGTCTCGCGGTCGCCGATGACCCAGCTGTCGGCCAGGTCCAGCTCACCGGACCTGAGGTAGTCCAGCACCATGCCGATACCGGGCTTGCGGGTCGGTGCCTGTTGGTGCTCGAAGTGCGGGTCGACGTGCACCGCGCTGAAATGAATGCCCTGCGATGCGAACAGGTCGATCATCTTCTGTTGCGGAAGCTCGTAGTGCGGGGTGGGAAAGGATTCAGTCCCGAGGCCGTCCTGGTTGCTGACGATGACAAACTCGTAGCCGGCGTCGGCCAGCCGCAGCAGGGCGGGGATCACACCGGGCACAAGTTCCAGCTTCTCGAGGGAGTCCACCTGTTCGTCATGCGGCTCGACCAGCAGCGTGCCGTCGCGGTCTATGAAGAGGATGCGCCGTTTGCGCGCGTTCATGCTTGATTCTCCCAGTCGTCCAGCACGGCGGCCAGTGCGTCGATATCCTGTGCCGAGCCTACCGAGATGCGGATGTAGCGGCGCAGGAGTGCATCGGCCGGAAAACCGCGCAGAATCACGCCGCGGCTGGCGCAGAAGGCGAGCAGGTCGGTGGCGCCTTCGACGCGGATCATTACGAAATTGGCTTCACCGGCGATCAATTCGTCTACGAACGGCCGGCCGTCAAGGGCCGCCAGCAATGTCTGCTTGTTCGCCGCCAGATCCTGCAGCATTTGTCGTTGGCGCGCCAGCACGTCGCTCTGCAGCATGCGCAGCGCCAGTGCGGTCACCGGGCTGGGCAGGGGGTAAGGCGCAATGACCCGCCGCAGCAACGCCAGCAGTTCGGGTTGGGCCAGTACCGCGCCGCAACGCAGACCCGCCGCCGCCCACGCCTTTGACAGCGTGCGCAAAACCACCAGGTTCGGGTAGCCGCCGATCCGGCTCGCTGCCGAGGGCTGGCTGCAGAATTCGGCGTAGGCTTCGTCCACCACAACCACGGCGCGGTCGCGTGCCTGTTCGAGCAGTGTTTCGAGAAACACTTCGCGGACGACGTCACCGGTCGGATTGTTCGGCGAGGTAAGAAATACCAGCTTGATGCGGCGGTCGGCCTTTAGGGCGTCGAGAATCGCCTGTTCCTGCATGCGAAAGCCGTCGGCGGCGCTGCGCGGAATGGAGACGACGTCCGCTCCCTGGGCTTGCGCGGCGATCTTGTACATGCCAAAGGTCGGCGGGCTCTGCAGGATGGCGTCCTGGCCGGCACGGCAGAAAACGCGCGTGAGCAGGTCGATGCCCTCGTCGCTGCCACGGGTGACCAGCACCTGGTCCGGCGGCACGCCGTACAGGTCGGCCAGCCGTTCGACCAGCGCCAGCGGCTGCGGTTCCGGGTAGCGGTTCAGCGGGGCTTCCCCGTCACTGCCATCCAGCAGGGACCACGGCGCCTCGTTGGCGTTGAGCAGGATGCCCTCGCCCGGCGCTTCTTTGCGGGCGGAGGAATAGGGCCGCATGGCGACGATCTCGGGCCTTGCCAGGGATTCGATGCTCATGCCGACTCACCCGCCGGCCCGGTATCCGCATCGAGCCGTGACCGCACGGCCATGCGGTGGGCTTCCAGGCCCTCCACCGCCGCCAGTGTTTCGGCGGTGGGGCCGACCCGGGCCAGGCCTTCGCGGCTGGCCTGCTGAAATGTCATGCGGCGCATGAAGTCACCGGCGCCCAGCGCACCATGCGAACGGGCCCAGCCATAGGTCGGTAAAACGTGGTTGGTGCCCGAGCAGTAATCGCCCAGCGATTCGGGCGTCCACGGGCCAATGAACACCGAGCCTGCGTTACGCACCTGCCCGGCCCTCGCCACTGCGTCAGCGATGTTCAATATCAGGTGCTCCGGCGCGTATTCGTTGGACAGCGCCACGGCACTGTCGAGGTCTTCGACGCGGATGATGCGTGACTCGGCCAGTGAGCGCTCCAGAATGGTCGCGCGAGGCGACAGCGGCGCCAGCCGCTCCAGTTGAGCGATCACCGCGGCGGCCAGTTCGTCGCTGTCGGTCAACAGCAAGACCTGTGAGTCCGGGCCATGTTCGGCCTGGGAAAGCAGGTCCCAGGCGACATGTTCCGCGTTGGCGCCGGCATCGGCGATCACCAGCACCTCGGAAGGGCCGGCCGGCAGATCAATGGCGGCCCCACCGGGATCCTGTGAGACCTGCTGCTTGGCCTCCGTGACCCAGGCGTTGCCCGGGCCGAAAATTTTGGCGCAGCGGGGTACCGTGGCGGTACCGTAGGCCAGGGCCGCGATGGCCTGTGCCCCGCCCGCGCAGAAAACACGGGTGACGCCGCACAAATGGGCGGCGGCCAGCACTTCGTCCGCGATGCGGCCGTCCTTGCCGGGCGGCGAACACATGATGATGTCTTCGCAGCCGGCCAGCACCGCGGGAATGGCCAGCATCAGAACCGTGGAAACCAGCGGCGCGCTGCCGCCGGGAATATACAGGCCGACCGGGCTCAGCGGCTGGTAGCGCACCTCGCACTCGAGGCCGGGGGCGGTTTCGAGGCGGCTGTCGCGCGGCAGGTCGGCCCGGTGAAACGCTTCGATGCGCTCGCCGGCGTCGCGGATCGCCTCGATCAAGGCAGGATCCACGTGCTCGGCCGCGGCCCGCCATTCGCCGGGGGCCACTTCCAGGGTCGTCGGTTCCACGCCGTCGAACTGCCGGGTCATGGCCAGCAGTTCGCCGTCGCCGCCGGTCCGCACCCGCTGCAGGATATCCGACACGGCATCGGCCAGCCCCGGTTGCGAAAAAACCGGCCGGCGCAGCAGCCGCTGTCGTTGTGCCGCATCAAGAGCGGACCAGTGGATGGTTTGAAGTTCGAGCTGCATAGTGAATTCCGTCCGGGCAAGCCCACCTCAGGCGAGCATTTTCTCCACCGGCAGCACCAGGATGGCCGAGGCGCCGGCCGCCTTGAGCGCCTCGAGGTGTTCCCAAAACACCTTTTCGCCGCATACCGCGTGCACCGCGATCCGATCCGACCCCTCGAGCGGCATGACGGAAGGGTGTTCGACGCCCGGCAGGAGCTCGGTGATTTTCTGCAGCGCTTCGCGCGGGGCATGCAGCATCACGTACTTGCTCTCGGCGGCCTGCATCACGCCTTCCAGCCGCGCCAGCAGACGATCCAGCAGTTCCCGCTTGGCAGCGGAAATCCCATCGATGCGTCCGTACAGGGCCGCCTCGCTCCGGAACAACACGTCCAGCTCCCTGAGGTGATTGGCGCGCAGCGTGGTGCCGGTGGATACCAGGTCCGAAATGGCGTCAGCGGTGCCGAGGCCCGGCGCGATTTCGACCGAGCCCGACAGCTCGACGATGGTCGCCTGCACGTTCTGCTCTTTGAGCAGGTGACGGGTCAGTTCGGGATAGCTGGTGGCGATGCGCATGCCCTGCAATTCAGAGATGGAGGCGCAACCACGCTCTTCGGGTACGGCGATCGAGAGGCGGCAGTGCCCGAATCCCAGCTTGCGCAGGCAATGCAACTGGTCCCGACCGTCGCGTTCGAGCATGACTTCCATGGCGATGTTTTCGCCGACGATGCCGAGTTCGCACACGCCGTCGAGCAGCAGGCGCGGAATGTCGTCATCGCGAACCAGCAGCAGGTCGACCGGAAAGTCCTGGCCATACCAGAACAGCTTGTCCTTGCTGCGGGCGAATTTCAGTCCGCAGCTTTTCAGGACTTCCTGCGAACGTTCCGACAGGCGTCCCGATTTTTGAATGGCGACTCTCAAACGACTCATGATGTATTTTTCCCGATGCGGTCGAGCACGGTGCGGTAGCCGCCCGCGCCCAGTTCCATGAAACGCGCCACGCGGCCGATGGTGGTGACACTGACCTCC
This sequence comes from Lysobacterales bacterium, assembly GCA_026193295.1. Taxonomy (GTDB): domain Bacteria; phylum Pseudomonadota; class Gammaproteobacteria; order Xanthomonadales; family SZUA-36; genus CALKKN01. The sequence goes on along the minus strand of JAPHSB010000040.1, from coordinate 1,326 downwards.
GTCATTTCCCGGATGTCGCGGTAGGAATAGCCCTGGTCGAGCAATTGGGCCACCCGCCAGCGGTCGACCATCGCCTCGAGCTCCGCGGGCGTGCACAGGTCTTCGAGGAACTCCCTGACCTCCTGCGCGGTCTCCAGAGACAACAACGCTTCCGACAGGGTTCGGGCGGCGGCCCGCAGGTCGGGGTGCTGGTTTTGATCGTGACGTTTCATGGCGTGTTAATGTACTAGTGTGTTAATACATTAGAATGATACGTGACATTACCTCCCCTGGCAAGCGCCCTGACTGCCCTTTTGGCAATAACTGTTGTTGATCGTGCGCGCATTTAAACCCGGGGCCCGTGGTCTGCATCCAATGTTCAGGAGAATTGAATCCCGGGCTTGACGTGGAATGAGGAAATTTCAATGAAAACAGCTGGATGGATTGGTGTGGCATTGTTGATCGTCTCCATGAACGCGCGGGCGGATATGGAGGAAACCGAGGAAATGACCTACCAGGTCGATCCGGGCGCGCGCATCAGCCTGAACAACATCAATGGCGACATTCGCATCAATGGCGGCAGCGACGCGGTCGTTAAGGTCGTCGCGCGCAAGAAGGCCGGCGAGCAGAAATACCTGGACGAAATAAAGATCGTCGTCGAAGCGGGCGACGATTATGTCCGCATCGAAACCCGTCACCCCAAGGGTGAGCGCAGCTGGTTCAACTGGAGCGACGGCGGCAGCGGCAGCGTTTCCTACGAATTGAGCGTACCGTCCGACGTATCCCTGGAAAAGATCGAAACGGTCAATGGGGATGTGATGATCACGTCGGTCAGCGGAACCGTTGAAGCATCGACGGTCAACGGCGGCCTGGAAGTCTCCAATCTGGTCGGTGACGTCGACCTGGAAACAGTCAATGGTGGCATTTCCGCCGTTTTCGACCGGTTGGGCGGCGACCAGAGAGTGGACGCGGAAACCGTCAACGGCAAGATCGAACTGCTGATACCGGCCGACTCCAGTGCCCGGGTGACGGCGGAAACGGTGAACGGCAGCATCGACGCCGATGACTTCGGGCTCGAGCCCGAAAAGGGTTTTGTCGGCCGCGATCTGTCCGGAGATATCGGCAGCGGTTCGGCCCGCATTTCGCTGGACACAGTGAACGGTTCCATCAAGCTGAAGAAGAAATAACAAAGTCATTTCCGTTCCCGGAATGAACGCCCACTGACCCTTGGCCCGGCCATTACGCCGGGCCTCGTTATGCCACCCCCGTGTCGCGGTGCATTGGGATCTGATGCCGGCAGGCCGGAGACTTGCACCGGCGCTTAAGTTTTCAACGCTCCTGATATAT
>JAPHSB010000019.1 GCA_026193295.1 Lysobacterales bacterium | reverse complement strand
GGCCGCGGCCCCATCGTTGATGCCGGAGGCGTTGCCGGCCGTCACGGTGCCGTCGGGGAACAGCGGCCTGAGCTGCGCCAGCTTTTCCGGTGACGTTTCCCGTGGATGTTCGTCCCGGTCGATAATCAGTGGATCCTGCTTACGCTGCGGAACGCTTACCGGGCAGATTTCCCCGGCCAGGCGGCCGTCCTGCTGCGCGGCGGCAGCCTTGGCCTGGCTCCAGTAAGCGAACCGGTCCTGGTCTTCGCGGCTGATGGACTGCTCCTCTGCGAGGTGCTCCGCGGTTTTCGGCATCACGTCCGTGCCGTATTGCTGCTGCATTTTCTGATTGATAAAACGCCAGCCCATGGTGGTGTCGTACATCTGTTGCGCCCGCCCGAAGGCGTCCTCGGCCTTGCCGATCACGAAGGGCGATCGCGACATGCTTTCCACGCCGCCGGCGATCATCAGGTCGCCCTCGCCTGCCCGAATGGCCGCAGCCGCGCTGCCTACGGCGTTCAACCCGGATCCGCAGAGGCGATTGATCGTGCAGGCCGGCACTTCCAGTGGCAAGCCGGCCAGCAGGCTACTCATCCTTGCCACGTTGCGGTTGTCTTCGCCGGCCTGGTTGGCGCAACCCAGCATGATGTCATCGAGCGCGGACCAGTCCACGTCCGGATTTCGTTCCATTAGAGCCGAGATCGGAATGGCGGCCAGGTCGTCGGTCCGGATCGACGCCAAACCACCCCCATAGCGCCCAACCGGCGTGCGGATGCCATCACAAATGAATACGTCGTTCATCCTCGTTTCCTCTATTCCGCCGGCATGATGGGAGCGCCGGTCTTGCGTTCCACTTCCTCAAACGTGACACCCGGCGCCAACTCGATCACGCGGAAACCCCTGGCCGTGACATCGACCACCGCCAAGTCGGTATAGATGCGCGATACCACGCCCAGCCCGGTCAGCGGATAACTGCAGCGCTCGACCAGCTTTGGCTCACCCGTCTTGGTCGTGTGCTGGGTGATCACGTAGATATTCTTCACTCCCTGGACCAGGTCCATGGCGCCACCCACGGCAGGTATCGCACCCGGCTCGCCCGTCGACCAATTTGCGATGTCCCCGTTCGCGGCTACCTGCATGGTGCCGAGCACGCACACGTCGATGTGACCACCGCGAATCATGCTGAAGCTGTCGGCGTGATGGAAATACGCCGCGCCCGGCAGGGCCGTCACATACTTTTTGCCGGCATTCATCAGGTCCAGGTCGCGTTCGTCCTCGCTCGGCGGGGGACCCATGCCGAGCATCCCGTTTTCGGTGTGGTAGATGAATTCCCGACCCTCGGGCACGAATTTCGCTACCAATTCGGGAATACCGATACCCAGGTTCACGTAGGAACCGTCGGGAATGTCCTGGGCAGCCCTGGCCGCCATCTGCTCCCGGGTCCAGCCGGCACTCATGGATAGCTCCTCCCTGCGGCAATCAGCAGGTCCTCGTGGACGGGGTCGGTCACCTCGACGATCCGATTGACGAAGATGCCCGGTGTGACCACGTGCTCGGGGTCGATACCGCCTGCAGGAACCAGTTTTCTTGCCTGCACAATCGTCGTCCTGGCCGCCATGCACATCAGTGGGCTGAAATTGCGGGCGGTCTTGTTGTAGGTCAGGTTGCCGACCGGGTCGGCCATCTCGCATTTGACCAGGGCGAAGTCGGCCTGCAGCCAGGGTTCCATCACGTAAGGGCGGCCATCGAACTCGCGCACTTCCTTGCCTTCCGCGAGAACGGTGCCGACCGTGGTTGGCGTGTAAAACGCGGGGATACCCGCGCCCGCTGCTCGAATACGCTCGGCCAGGGTGCCCTGGGGAACCAACTCGAGTTCGATCCGCCCCTGCTTGTACAACTCCGGAAATACTTTGGACTGGCTGGAGCGCGGAAAGGAGCAGATCATCTTGCACACTTGCCCATTGCCGATCAGCGCGGCCAGGCCGACCTCGCCGTTGCCCGTGTTGTTGTTGATCACGGTCAGATCCCGGGCGCCGTGATCGATCAGCGCATGGATCAACTCGATCGGACTGCCGGAGGCGCCGAACCCCCCTACCATCACCGTTGCACCGTCGGGTATATCGGCAACCGCCTCGGCAACGGATGGACATCGCTTGTCAATCACTTGTGACTACTCCTGGAACTGGAAGCCATCTCAATAATAACGGGGCGTTCGGGTATTATTGAGATGGCTTCTGCTCATTGCTGAAAAACCCCGGTTTGCTCCCAAAGAGCCTCAATGCGGTCGATACGCGCGGTCGCCTCATCCTGCAGGTCACGTGCCACACGGGACACCAACAACTCGGCGATCGCCACCGCCGGCACTGAACTGTCGAACGGACCCACCGCCGGAACCTCGATTTCGCACCAGGTGTCTGTTAACTCGACCAGCGGGGAAAGCGGGCTGTCGGTGATGGCCACGATGGCCACTCCGGATTGCGCGAGCACACGTGCGGCTTCACCCACCTGGCGACGGTAGCGGAAGAAATCCATCACCACGGCCGCGTCGTGCGGTCCAGCTTCACAGGCATCACTGCCGAAAGTTCGCTCATTGAGCAAACGCACACCCGGTCGCACCATGGAAAGGCCGCTATGCAACGCATGGGCGCCCGCTTGTGAGGTCTCGCCCGAGAGAATCCAGACATTTTCCGCCCGCAGAATGGGTTTCGACAGTTCTCCAAGCCGTTCGCCATCGACTGCTTCGAATACGGAGGTGATGGCGTTGTTGATGGCCGCCTTGGCCACTGGGATTTTTCTTTCCTCATGCCTGATCCGCTCGCTTGGACGCGCGAGGCGATGGGATAGATCGCTGCGGACATGTCTCTGAAGTTGCGTATAGCCTTCGAAGCCCAGCTTGTTGGCGAAGCGTACGATGGTCGGCCGGCTGGTTCCGACACGGCTGGCGAGATCCGAAACCGTGCCGAAGGCGAGCAATGTGGGCTCGGCCAGCACTTCCTCGGCGATACGCCGCTCCGTGGGGGTCAATTCGCTGCTGACAGCGGCCACCAGGTCCGGCGCTGAAGCTGGAAATTTCCTGATGTTCATCATGTTACATTATCACAAATTCATCGTTCATTGTGTTACATTATTGGCAGCTAACCGTATCGACCGAAGAGGTGCAAAGTGGCAGGCGAAGATAGATACGATCCGACCGAAAGAGAGCAGGCGTTCCTGGATACCATCGAGAATCCGAAGTACGACCGTGACATCATTAACGGTTTGAAGCCGTTTTTCGAGGACAAAGCGCCCGCTGACATCGCGGCGTTTTACACTGCGAACGAACTCTCGGCGCTGGTGACCATCAGGGGAACCGAGCGCGACGTGGAAGCACGCATGCCGGTGAAGCTGACCCGGCATTTCTTCGAAATGGCGCAGAACAGCGAAGCCCTGAAGCGGATCGTCAAGGCCAGCCCGGACGAGACGCTCAACCTGGCGGGTTCGGAAGACCCGGGCTACCAGATGGATTTCGCACCCGTCGAGGGCATGCTGCACAAGTATGAAATGGGCTTGTTGTACGCAGTTTCCACCTGCTCAGCGCATTGCCGTTTCTGCTACCGCGAAGAATTGATCAGCCAGAAGGACATCGAGCGCCAGGACGGCACCGTCGCCAAGAAGGGCCTGGCCAAGATCAAGCCGGTAACGGACTACGTCCGCGCGCATAACCGGATCGTTGCCGCCAACGGCGGCCGCCACCCGGAAACGGGGCGCGAGAAGCTCAGGGAGGTCCTTTTGTCCGGCGGCGACCCGATGGTGCTGCCGAACCGGAAGATCGGCCAGTGGATGGCGGCATTGGCCGAGGCCGGCGTCGAGTCGATCCGCCTCGGCACCAAGGAAATGTCCTTTTATCCCAAGCGCTTCGATGATGCCTTCCTGGCCATGCTGGACCGTTTCCATGCCGCCTACCCGGACGTCGGATTCCGGCTGATGATCCATTTCAACCATCCGGACGAATTCCTGTTGAAGGGAGCCGACGGTGAGTACCTGACCAACGCGAATGGTTCGCTGAAGTGGCACGAAGATACCCGCAGGGCCATGGAGGGGGTTGTTTCCCGCGGCTGGATCAACGTCGAAAACCAGGCGCCGATCATCAAGGGCATCAACGATGATGCAGACGCGCTGCGGGTGATGCAACGCGCCCTGTACCGGGTCGGTGTCGGCAACCACTATTTTTTCTGTGGCCGGGACATCGTTGCCTACCGGGCGTTCAACGTGCCGATCGAGAGAGCCTGGCAACTGCTGAACGAATCCCAGAAGGGCCTGTCCGGCGTGGAAACCCACGCACGCCTGTCCATCACGCACTACAAGGGAAAGACAGAGGTGGCAGCAGTTACCAACAAACCCATTCCGGGCGTTCCGGGGACCGAGAACGGTGTGCTGATCTTCAAGATCCTGCGCAATGCTCTGGATGCCCCGGACCGCGGCAAGGTCTGCATCGTTGCTCGCAACCCCGAGGCGATCTGGTTCGACGACTACGAAGATCGCGTGATCTTCGACGAGGCGGGCCTGTACGAGTACACACGCGTGGACAAGAAACGGATCGAAGTCGGCGAAGCACTCAACGTTGCGGTCGGTTCTTGACGCCTCATTGTCTGGCTGGCCGAAAATCCGCTGCTTGATCGATAATAGCGACGGCAGCGGTCTCTGATCCAAATCCGCCTAACGCCGCTCCACTGGCAGCTCGAAACGGAAAACGCGGCCGTCCTCGGCGCTTATGTCGAGGGTGACCCGTGCGCCCTCTGCAAGGGGCGCGACCGGCATCATCAGCATCAGGTGATAACCGCCCGGCGCCAGTTCAACGGTCTCGCCCGCTGTGATGGCCAGCGAAGTTACTTCCCGCATGCGGCTTACACCGTCGACCTGTTCGGTCCGATGCAGGCTGACGTCACCGAATTGCGGGCTGGCGAAGGCCGTGAGCTCGATTGTCTCCGTGTCCGCGTTGTGCAATCGGCCGAATCCCGCAGTCATTTTCATTCCGGGCGGCATGGCGCGGATCCAGGCCGCGTCGAAAGTCAGCTCCTGCTCAGCGGCGGCAATGTTACAGATGCCAAGCAGCAGCCCAACAAGGCACGTCGGAAACAGCGACAGGAACGATTTTTTCATCTGCTTTAACCCCCGATCACGACTTGCTGCGTTTCTATGGTCAAACCACTTGAGGTCCAGGAGGAAAGTCTCATGCGCAAGGTATCAACATTCGCGGGCAAAGTGCAGGCAAAGATAGCGAAGCGGTGTCGCCGCCGGCAACGAAACATCGTCCGGCTGCCATCGCAGCTGCGCTCCTGCATCGCTCTGTCGGCGCTCGCCTGTGGCACAGCCGTCGCCGCTCCGGTCAGCGACGATTCCGTGACCATCTATTCGAAACTGCAGCCCGGCGCGGTATCTCCCGACCTGTACCGGCCCACGCCCGGCCGCCATTACAGCGGCCAGGTGCCCGGTTACGCCATTGTGCGCCACGACCGTCCCTATGATATCGAAAAGGGCCAGCACACGCTGCGCGTCACCGACGTCGCGGCCCTGATCGACCCGACCACGGTCACGTTTTCCTCGCTGGATCGCCCTGGCACTCGGGTACTCGAGCAGAGTTTCCAGTTCGACCTGGTCAGCCAGGCCAAGCTGATCCAGCGCTACCTCGGCCAGCGCATTGCAGTGGAACTGCCGCGCGGAGACCAGGTCGACCTGGTCGAGGGCGTATTGCTCGGCGCCACCGATGGCCTGACGCTGCAGATGGACGACGGCAGCGTGCAGGCAATCCGCAGCTACAACAACCTGCGTTTCGACCAGCTGCCCGGCGGCCTGATCACCCGGCCTACGCTGGAGTGGCTGCTGGACAGCCCCTCCACTGGCGAGCAGGAAACCCGCATCGCCTATGAAACACAGGGCATGACCTGGTGGGCCGACTACAACATCACCTACGACGAGTCCACAGCCTGCACCATGGACCTGTCGGCCTGGGTCAGCATCATCAACCAGTCCGGCGCCACATACGAAAACGCGCGGCTCAAGCTGATCGCCGGTGATGTGCACCGCGCCGAGCAAAGGCAGCCACGGCGCGACGTCGTCTACAAGATGGCGATGGCCGAGGAGGCGGACGCGGGATTCGTCGAAAAGGCCTTCTTTGAATACCACCTCTATACCTTGGGGCGGCGCACCGACCTGCCCGACAACTCGACCATGCAGTTGCAGCTGATGCCCACTGCTCGCGGCATCGGCTGCGCCAAGGAACTGGTGTTCGCCCCAACCCTGGATACGCCCTGGTGGGGCTACCAGCAGCTGGATCAGGAATACGGCCGTTATGGCAACGGCGACATCAATGTCTACCTCAGGTTTCGCAACGAGGAAGCACAGCAACTGGGGATTCCGCTGCCAGCCGGACGCATCCGGGTCATGCAACTCGACCCGGCTGACGACAGCCTGGAGTTCATCGGCGAAGACGTGATTGACCACACGCCGCGCAATGAGGACGTGCTGATCGAGATGGGCAACGCCTTCGATGTCGTCGGTGAGCGCAAGCAGACCGATTTCCGCCTGGACCTGCGTACGCGGAATCTTTGGGAGACTTTCGAGATCCGCCTGCGCAATCACAAGGACGAAGCGGTCGATGTTGCAGTGCTGGAGAACCTGTACCGGTCAGCGAACTGGAAGATCGAGGGCGCCAGCCAGAAACACCGCAAGGAGAACAGCAACCGAATCCGGTTCGACGTGCGGGTGCCGAGCGAGGAAGAAGTGGTGCTGACCTATACGGCGCACTATTTCTGGTAGAAGCGAGCGTTGTTCGCGATTGTTCCCGAACTACGTTCGGTCTTGCAAATAAAAAGACCTAATCGCGTTCTTGCTTGTAGCCGAAACCGAGGGCCGGCATCTGTCCGGCCCTTGGCATCACGGTTGGATTGCCCGGCGGCCTGGTGATCGGCTGCGGGCGCGCGAACCGCACATTCGGGGCATTCTGGTACCCGGTGTAGGGCTGTGGCGACCAAATGATGATGCTGCCCTGCGGGCCATTGACGTAATGTCCCTGGCGATAGGTCCCGTATGCAGTCTGCTGGAAGGCGTGGCTGTGCTCGAGATTCGGCGTATCGTGCGCCTGGACCGGAACCGCCGTCGCCATCGAACCGACTGCGATAGCCAAAATGGTCAACCACTTCATCTGCTGTTCCTCCCGTTGGATTTGGGGATCATCTCATTCTGCTGCTGGAACTGACCGGCGCAAAGGCGGCGCGAGCGCCGCCCTGCAAGAGCCTCTGGAATCAATGATGCCCGGGTTGTTCATGTCCATGCCAGTGACCCTTTTTACGGCCATGCTTGTTGCCCTTGTAGTGCGCACGACCGTATGAAGGTGCGTGATGACAGGCAGGACCGTGTCGATGCCACGCTGAAACCGGCGCTACCACGGTAACGTAGCCTGGCGCATAGCCATACACATTGCCGAAGCTCAGGGTGCCGGACCAGCCGGCGTACCCTTGCGAACCGCCCCAGACGGTGGCGCTACCCGACAGGTTGCCGCCCGGATAGCCCACCGGGGGGGCCGGGTCGTGCGCCAGTGCCGATCCGCACAGCGTGAGGGCGAACAGCCCGACCAACAGGTTTCGGTTGCGAGTTTTCATCATCAAGCCTCCTTTTTTTGCGCTCCCTGGGTACAAATACTAGACTGCGCCGACTGAACCCAATCTGAACGGAACCGCCATGCTGGAAATCATCGATCACGGGGAAATTCGCGAAATAAGCCTTGCCCGGCCACCCGCCAACGCGCTCAACCCGGAATTGACCGAGGCGCTCGCCAAGGCCTTCGAAGAGGCCGGCCGGGCAGCCAGGGCGGTGATCGTGTCGGGTCGGCCCGGTATGTTCTCCGCTGGGCTGGACGTGCCCCAACTCATCGAGCTTGACCGCGACCACATGGCAGGTTTCTGGCGAAGCTTTGTCCACGTGCTCGGCCGGATTGCGTCAATGCCGGTACCCACGGTGTTCGCCCTGACCGGCCATGCGCCCGCTGGCGGCATCGTCATGGCTCTGTTTGGCGACTACCGCATCATGCCGCGCGGCGCTTTCAAGACGGGGTTCAACGAAGTGCAGGTGGGGCTGGTGGTGCCGCCACAGGTTCACCTGGCGCTGGTCAGGCTGATCGGGGCCCGTACCGCGGAGCGCATCCTGGTAGCCGGCGAGATGATGGACGCGCAGCGCGCGCTGGAGATTGGCCTGGTGGACGAGTTGGCCGATGATCCGGAGCAAGTCCTGCGGCGCGCGCTGGAGTGGTGCGAGGGACTGCTCGCCCTGCCGCAGCGCGCCATGTCACTCTCGCGAGGCATGGCGCGTGCCGACCTGCATCAAATGTTCGACGAGAGCGGCGCCCAGGGCGTCGGTGAATTCGTTGATGTCTGGTTCGAGGAATCCACCCAGCTAATCTTGCGCCAGCTGGTCGAGCGGCTGGGCAAAAAATGAGTGGCTAGCCGTCCGTTTCGATGGGCCGCGCAGGATCCCGGATCCACTCGCTCCACGATCCGGGATAGAGGCGGCTCCCCTCCAGGCCGGCCAGTTCCATGGCGAACTGGTTATGACAGGCCGTCACGCCGGAACCGCATGAATGGGCCAGCGTCCGCGGGTCGCGGCCTGCGAGCAATTCGAGAAACTCCTCGCGCAGCACTTCCCGGCTCTTGAATCGTCCGTTCATTTGGAGGTTCGAACCGAACGGGCGGTTGATCGAAGCAGGTATGTGACCGGCACGCGTGTCGAGCGGCTCAACCTCTCCGCGAAACCGCTCGCTGGCGCGGGCGTCCAGAACCAGTGGCTCGCCCGTGCCGAGTTTTTTCAAAATGGTCGCCGTATCGATCTTGATACTCGCGTCAGGTTGGAGTTCGACAGCCGGTGTCGCCGGCCGTGTGGTTTCGCCTTGTTCCAGTGGCCGCCCCGAGGCGACCCAGGCGGCGAGCCCCCCGTCCAGAAGGGCTGAAGGCTGCCCGAAATAACGCATCAACCACCACAGGCGCGAGGCCACGGCATTGGATCCTTCGTCGTAAGCGACGAGAAGCTTTGCCGGCGACCATCCGATGGACGCCAGGTAGGCCGCGAAGCGGGTGGGTTCGGGCAGTGGGTGGCGCCCGGATTGCTCGGTAATGGGGGAGGACAGGTCCTCGTCGAGATGTGCATAGGCTGCACCGGGGATGTGCCCCGCGCGCCAATCTGCCCTGCCCTTGTCGGCATTGGAGAACTCGAAGCGACAATCGACGGGTATGCAGCGGTCAGCGCCCAGCAGGGCCTCAAGTTCCGCTGCGGATACCAGGATTTTCTTGGCCACTGGTTTGTTCCATCCTCGTTATGAGATTCATCAGCATCGCCGCGGTGGCGCCCCAGATGGTGTAGCCCTTCCACTGCAGAGACCAGATCGTGTAGCGGCGACCGTCGCGCTCGACATGCCGCTCTTCGTACCGGCCCCGATCCAGAGCAACGGATGCAGGTACGGTGAATACCTCGGCTACTTCGCGCTCATCAGGCTGCCAGATCACCGATGGGGTCACCAGGGCGACCACCGGAAGTACGCGGTAGTCCGAGATCGTATCCATGCGATCGAGGAACCCGATCGGCCGCGCCAACTCGGACGGCAGGCCAATCTCCTCGAAGGCTTCCCTGAGCGCTGTCTGCACGGCCGAACGGTCGTCGTCTTCCGCTGCTCCTCCGGGAAAGCTGACCTGGCCCGGATGCTGAGGGAGATGATCCGCCCGGCGAGTCAGCACGAGCTCCGGCTCCGGCAAATCAAGAAACGGCACCAGCACGGCGGCGGTTTTGCCCGGCCGATAGTCATTACTGTTCGGTGGCCTGTAGCCATCGACCCGCAGGGCACGTATACCGGACTCCAGCGGGGACACCGCTTCGAGCAGTCGGTCGCGCCAGAAGTTCATGTGCTTGCCATCCTGGAATTGAATCGGGGCCGCTTGGGCCCCGATTCTCTTGCTTTACTGAACGATTTCAACCAGCTTCAGATCGAAAATCAGGGCCTCGTTGGGACCGACCGGCGGGTTACCCCGCGGGCCAAAGGCCAGCTCCGGCGGAACGAAGATCTGCCAGGTGGAACCGGTCTTCATCAGCGGCAGGACTTCCTGCCATCCTTTCAATACGGAGTTGACGGTGAACTGCTCCGGCACGCCACGAGCGAAGGAGCTGTCAAATTCATGCCCGTTGATCTTGGAACCCCGGTAGTGGACCTTTACCGTACTCTCCATGGTCGGGCGCGAACCTTCACCTTCTTCGATGATGCGGTACTGGATGCCGCTGGGCAGGGCGACGATGCCGTTCTTGCTGCGGTTGCTCGTCAGGAACTCCTCGGACTTGACACGATTTTCTTCCGCCAACTTCTGGAAAGCCTCGGCCTGCTCCTGCCTGACCTTCTGCTGCAATGCGGTCAGCATCGCGACCATTTCCTCGGAGGGCACTTGTGGTTCCTTGCCGGCCGCTGAATCGCGAATGGCGGCGATGAGGGTTTCGACATCGAATTCGGCGCCTCGGCGCTCGATGTCTTTCCCGATATCCCAGCCTACCGCGTAGCTGAGCTTGCCTTTCTCTGAAGTCAGATCCTGGGCCAAGGCAGACGTCGCCGTCAGTGCCATCATGGCCATGATCGCGAATACAAATCGCATGAGGTACTCCTCCTGGTCGTTCGGAATGTCCGGCATCGTGCCGGCGTGTCAAAAGTGAGTTATTTTACAGGAGCGAGGCACTGCACGCCATGTGCATTTCTTCGCGGGAGCAACTCACTGTCGGCCGCTATGGTGAACGGCAAGGCGATAGACCACCGAATCGCGTCCAAGTTTCCGCCATGTTTTGGTGGAATTGGCCAAGGCTCCTGGCGTCAATCGCCGGAACGTTGCGTTCCATATAAAAAAACATCTAAAAAACAACGGCTTGACTCCGTCAGGATAACTGGCACGAAGCCTGCATTACAGGTACTGGAAGTTACAAAATCAGGAGTGAGCCAAATGGGTATCTTTTCCCGCTTCAGTGACATCGTAAACGCAAACATCAATGCCGTGCTGGAAAAGGCGGAGGACCCCGAGAAGATCATTCGCCTGATGATCCAGGAAATGGAAGACACGCTGGTCGAGATACGCTCGGCCGCGGCCAAGTGCATCGCCGACCGCAAAGAACTCGGTCGCCACATCGAGCACCTGGAGCGCGAACAGGGCGAGTGGTCCCGGCGTGCCGAACTGGCCGTCCGCAGGGAACGTGAGGATTTGGCCAGGGCGGCCCTGACCGAGAAGCAGGCGATCGGGGACCAGGTACAGCACATGAAATCCGAACTCGAAAACATTGACACCCAACTCGAGAAGTTCAATGCGGACATCACGCAATTGCAGAGCAAGCTGACCGACGCCAAGACGCGCCAGCGCAGCATCGTGATTCGACACAAGACAGCGAGTTCCCAGTTGTCGGCACGCAAGCACATTCACAGCGATCGCCTCGATGAAATGATGTTTCGCTTCGAAAGCGCGGAGCGGCGTATCGACCGCATGGAGTCCGAGGCCGAGGCCATTACCATGGGCCACGGCAAAGGGCTCGCCGACGAAATCGCCGGCCTGGAGGGCGACGATCGGGTCGAAGCCGAACTGGCGGATCTCAAGTCCCGGGTTGGCCAGAACCAGGAAGCACCCGGCAAGGAGAGTGAATGATGGGTGAGGTCATCCCAATCCTGTTTATTACGGTCTGTTTGCCACTGTGGATCATCTTCCACTACGTGACGAAGTGGAAAATGTCCAAGGGCCTGTCCCCGGAAGACGAGAAGATGCTGAGTGAAGTCTGGGAGTCGACCAACCGGATGGAAGAGCGCATCAACACGCTGGAGCGGATCCTGGATATAGAAACACCGACTTGGAGAAAGCATTCGTGAAGCAATTCTATGAGCGTCAGAATCCCCACCGGCTGTTCCGGGACCGCGAGAATGCCATGCTGGCCGGCGTCTGCGCGGGTATCGCGGAGTATTTTGGCCTGAACCGCAAGGGCGTGCGCCTGGTCACGGTGCTGCTGATGCTGTTTCCGCCTTTTTTCGCCTTCGTGGTGATTTCCTATGTCATCCTGGCGATCGTACTGCCGTCCAAGCCAGCCGGGCTTTACGAGACGCAGGAACAGGAAGAATTCTGGCGGGGCGTCAGCAATGCGCCCGGTGACGTGTTCGGCGCGCTCAGCCACCGGTTCCGGGAACTGAACATGCGCCTCGAACGGATGGAGGCATTTGTCACGTCGAAAGAATTCGAGATGGACCGCGAGCTGGGCCGCCGCTAGGGTGCGCCGCCGGCGATCCGTTGAGGCCACTTGCCAAATATTTGTAACGAACAACGCTCAGACTGCGTCAATCAGTTAACGGGATATGATTCGGTTTCCGGTCTGAACCCGCAATGAAGGTAAGAGGACGATCGTCATGCGTACACAAGACCAGAGCGACCCGCCGCAGAAAACGGCCCGGAGACCACTCTACGACTCCGTCTGGCTGGCCTTGTTCGAACTGTTGCGGCAGGAGCTGACCCAGTTCAGTTCGAGCACACCGCTCAGTGATGATGATAGCCTTTCTCACCGGCCGTAACCGCCAGGTCCAGTCGGTTCTGCAGCGGGGGCAATGGGCAGGTTGAGTAATCGTTGAACGCGCACGGCGGGTTGTAAGCTTTGTTGAAGTCCACCACCACGCGGTCATTTTCGGGCACTCCGTTGCTGTAAAGAAAGCGTCCGGCGCCGTAGGTTTCGCGCCCATTGGTGCGATCGGCGAACAGGAACCACAGCGAAGAGACCCCCTTCTCCAGCACGCCCAACAAACGGTAGGTCCGTCCATCGCGTTCAAACTCGACCGTGCCGCCAACCGCCATGGATTCGGTCTGGCCAAGCACATTGGTGATTTCAATGGTCTGGCCCGGTTCGGCAGGAATGAAACGGGCTTCGAAGCGCCACCCCGGGTCAGTTGGGTAATTCTCCACACCATCGAAAGCGAGCAGGGTCGGCGCCCTGCGGTCCTTGACGCGGAGGGCGTAACTGCCCCTCATGATCACGTAAAAACTCAAGTCGCCGTGACGGATCACGGTCGGCTCGCCCTCGTTGTCGGGGACCAGCCGGACACGCCGGGCCGGCGCACCGTCGATGGTCACGTCGCTCTGCGCGGCAGGTTCGAAGATCAGTTCATTGTGCGCCAGCGTGATGGTGCCCCAGTCGGCCGGTCCGCCGGGAATCCGAATATCGCTGGTATCGGCACTGCCGACCCGGTTGTCGCCTTCGCCCAGCCACTCCAGCCCGACCAGCGTCAACCAGCCTTCAGGGTTCGTCAGGCGGCCGTGCCGCAGTCGGCGCCATTCGATGATTTCCGCCTCGTGGCTGCTGAGTGCAGCCTCGGGTGGGTCCGCGGCCACGTCTTCCAGCCCCGAAGCGAAGGCGAAATCCGGGTCAAGGGTCAGCAGCCCCAGGGCCAACAGCACGGTCCGGCTGACAGAACGCGGTGAGGCCGTCACTTGACCCGCCCGTATATGTCTTCGTAACGAACGATGTCGTCTTCGCCAAAATAATCGCCGGTCTGAACTTCGATCAGGTGCACATCCTCGGTTCCGGGATTCTCCAGACGATGCTGCGTCTCGACCGGGATATAGGTGGATTCGTTGGGGTGCAGCAGGAATTCCTCGCGGTCGATTCTGACCTTGGCCACGCCGCGGATCACGGTCCAGTGTTCGGCGCGCTTGTGGTGCATCTGCAGTGACAGTACCTGCCCGGGCCGGATGACGAGCCGCTTGACCTTGCAGTCGTCCGCGTCCTCCAGGATGGAGTAGCTGCCCCAGGGCCGATGCACGGTCTGGTGATATTCCGCTGCCTGGTCCTCCAGGTCGGTGAGCTGGTTGACGACTTCCTTGACGTCCTGCGCGCGATCACGGTGTGCAACCAAAACCGCGTCCCCGGTGTCGACGATGACCAGGTCGTGCACCCCGACGGCCGCGACCAGCCGGCCTTCACCCTTGATGAAGCAATCGTGGCTTTCGACAACGACGGCCTTGCCATGAATCCGGTTGCCGGCCGCGTCCGACTCGTAAAGCTCACTCATCGCTTTCCAGGAGCCGATATCGCTCCAACCAAAGTCACCGCTGACCACCGCACAATTGGCGGCTCGTTCCATCACCGCGTAGTCAATTGAGTTGGCTGGGCACGCGCGGAATAAATCCAGTGGTATTTCGAGCGGGCGCTGCGCGCTATCCATCCCCTCCCAGCAATTTCGCACAGCCTTGGCAATGTCAGGGGCATGCGTCTGGAGTGCATCAAGAAATACCCCCGTAGCGAAACAGAACATGCCGGAGTTCCATTCGTAATCTCCCGACTGGACATAGTCAACCGCCGTTTCCTCGTCGGGCTTCTCGACGAAGGCAGCCACTTCGTAGCCACTCGAATCCGCGATTCGTTCGCCCTTGCGGATGTACCCGTAACCGGTCTCGGGTTGGGTCGGGTGAATGCCGAAAGTGACGAGATAGCCGCGCCCGGCCAACGATCGGGCCTCGGCCACGGCGGCCTGGAACCGCGCTTCATCGCGAATCAGGTGATCGGCTGGCAGAACGAGCATCAGCACATCAGGCCCCAGCCGGTCCTGCAGGAACCGGGCCGCCAGCGCGATGGCCGGCGCGGTGTTGCGCCCCACCGGCTCGAGCAGGAAGGGATGGTCGTGGCCCTCGCCGACCATGTCGTCATAGAGGTCCCGGGTATAGAAGTAATAATCCCGGCTGGTTACGGTCAACACCGGGGCGTCGCCCGTGACCGCGAGCGCCCGGCGGAAGGTCTTCTCGGCGAGCGACTCACCGTCCACCAGCTTCATGAACGGCTTCGGATGTGCGCGGCGCGAGACAGGCCACAGCCGCGTGCCGGCCCCGCCGGACAGGATAACGGGCACGAGGGTTTGTCGTTTGTTCTCACTCATCATTTTTCTGAATTTCTACAATGCATTCGTGCAGCGATGCCTGCAAGCCAGCCGGTTCTATCCCAAAAGCCTCGCGAATCGCAGTGGTGTCCAAAACGGAGTACAGGGGCCGCTTCGCCGCCTGCGGAAAGCCCGAGGTCGGTACTGCGGTCAGGCTTGGCAGACGGCTCAGCAAACCGGTTTCGAGCGCCGCGTCAAAGATCGCGCATGCAAAATCGTACCAGCTGACAACCCCGCTGTCGCAGTAATGCCAGATACCCCATCGGTCAAACCCGGCTGGGTTACCAGCCGCCTTTTCCAGCAAGGTCGCCGACACCCGGGCCAGGTTTCGCGCCCAGGTGGGACGGCCGACCTGGTCGGCGACGATATTGAGCTTCGGGCGCTCCCGGGCCAGGCGCAACATGGTCAGCACGAAGTTGTTGCCGTGCCCGGAATAGACCCAGGACGTGCGCAGCACCAGGTGGCGGCAGCCACTGGCTGTAATGGCACATTCACCGGCCAGCTTGCTTTCGCCGTAAACGCTGAGCGGGCCGGTGGGATCTTCCTCCCGATAGGGCGCGCGAGCCTCACCTGAGAATACGTAATCGGTTGAATAGTGCATCAGCAAGCGGTCGTTGCGCGCGCACCAGCGCGCCAGGCAGCCCGGCAGTTCCGCGTTGATCCGGAATGCCGGTTCCGTTTCGGTCTCGGCACGGTCCACCGCGGTGTAGGCGGCCGCGTTGACGATCAGTTCCGGCCGCATCCGGTTCAGCAGGATCTCGACTCGGTTCAGGTCCGCCAGGTCCTCCCGCAGGGTCACGCAGTCATCGGCGGAAACTGCCCGGTCGATGCAGCTGACCTGGCCGAGTGGCTGCAGTCGCGGTAGCAGTTCCTGCCCAAGTTGCCCGGAAGCGCCGGTGAGCAGAATATTCATAAGGCGAGGCGCGGCAAGGCTTCGACTGGGATGTCGGCCAGGCGCGGCGCACTGGCGTCCTTGGCTGAAAGTATCCCACCGGCAACTGGCCAGCGGATACCGATATCCGGATCATCCCAGGCCACAACCGCGTCGAATTCGGCACGGTACTCATCGGTGCACAGGTAAGCGAGCAAGGCGCCCTCACTCAAAACGCAGAAGCCATGCGCGAAACCCTCGGGCACATAGAACTGACGATGGTTTTCAGCCGACAGTTCCACGCCCGCCCACTGCCGGAACGTGGGCGAATCGCTGCGGATGTCCACGGCCACGTCGAAGACGCGGCCCTCCAGCACATAAACGAGTTTGCCCTGCGGCCGCGGATGCTGAAAATGCAGACCCCGGACGACACCGGCACCGGAGCGGGACAGGTTGGACTGGACAAAGCGATCGGGCAACCCTGCCGCCCGATAACGCGAAGCGCGCCAGGTCTCCATGAAGAACCCGCGGGCGTCACCGTGAACGTCAGGCTCGATCACGAGCGGCCCGGGAATACCGGTTTCCAGGGTGCGCACGCTCAATGACCCCGGGTCAGCAGGCTCAACAGGTAGTCACCGTAGCCGCTCTTGCGCAGCGGTTGGGCCAGCCGTTCCACCTGGGCATCGTCGATCCAGCCCTGCATGTACGCGATTTCTTCCGGGCAGGCGACCTTGAGCCCCTGGCGGCTCTCGATGGTCTCTATGAAATTCGCCGCCTGCTGCAAGGATTCATGGGTACCGGTATCCAGCCAGGCATAGCCGCGGCCGAGCCGTTCGACCGCCAGGCTGCCGTCTTTCAGGTAAAGGCGGTTGAGGTCTGTGATTTCCAGCTCGCCGCGGGGCGATGGCTGCAAGCTCCGTGCGAATTCGCTGGCCCGCCCATCATAGAAATACAGTCCGGTCACAGCATAGTTCGATTTCGGCCGCCTGGGTTTTTCCTCTATGCTGAGTGCGCGGTACGCTTCGTCGAACTCGACCACACCGTACCGTTCGGGGTCTTTTACCCAGTAACCGAAGACAGTGGCGCCGGCCTCGCGATCGGTCGCACGCTGCAGGACTTCCTGCAAGCCACCGCCGTGGAAGATGTTGTCGCCGAGGATCAGGCAGCTGGGCTCGCCGTCAACGAACTCCTCGCCGATGATCAGTGCCTGCGCCAAACCTTCCGGTTCCGGCTGAACGGCATAATGCAGCCGGATTCCCCAGTCGCTGCCATCACCGAGCAGCTGCCGGAACAGGCCCTGCTCATGGGGCGTGGTGATGATCAGGATCTCGCGAATCCCGGCCTGCATCAGTGTGGCAAGCGGATAGAAGATCATCGGCTTGTCGTACACCGGCAACAATTGCTTGCTGACCACGCGGGTCAACGGATAGAGCCGGGTTCCACTGCCCCCCGCAAGAATTATTCCCTTCCTAGCCACGCATTTATCTCCGGTATCGAGCGCCTTGCACCGCGCGCCCCCGCTCAGAACGCACTGCCCAGGCCCAGGCGCTCGCCCTGGTAACTGCCATCACGCACGCGCGCGACCCATTCGGGATTCTCCAGGTACCAATCCACCGTCTGCTCCAGGCCCGATTCGAAGTCCACCGACGGCTGCCAGGCAAGGCTCTGCATCAGCTTGCTGCAATCGATCGCATAGCGACGGTCGTGACCCGGCCGGTCCGCCACGTGGCGGATCAGACCACGGCGCGCACCCGCAGACGGATCGGGCCGGCGCCGATCCAGAATGTCGCAGATCGCCTGTACGACCTGCAGATTGGTGCGTTCGGACAGGCCGCCGACGTTATATACCTCGCCCACCGCACCGCCGGTCAGCACCGCGTTGATGGCATCCACATGGTCTTGCACGAATAGCCAGTCGCGCACCTGCAGCCCATCTCCATAAACCGGCAGGGGCTTGAAATCCAGCGCGTTGAGAATGATCAGCGGGATAAGCTTCTCCGGGAACTGGTACGGCCCGTAGTTGTTTGAACAATTGGTCGTCAGCGTCGGCAGCCCGTAGGTGTGGTGAAAAGCCCGCACCAGGTGATCCGAGCTGGCCTTCGATGCCGCATAAGGCGAATTGGGTGCGTAGGGCGTGGTCTCGGTGAACGCGCCGTGCTCCCCCAGGCTGCCATAGACCTCGTCCGTTGAGACATGCAGAAATCGGAATGACTCCCGTTCAGACTCCGGCTTGCCCTTCCACCAGTCAAGCGTGCACTTCAGCAGATTCAGCGTGCCCACGACGTTCGTCTGGACGAACGCCGCGGGACCGTCTATCGAGCGATCCACGTGACTTTCCGCCGCGAAGTTGACCACGGCGACGGGTTGGTACTGCGCCAGCAATCCGGCGACCCGCTCAGCGTCCGCGATGTCGCCGTGCACGAACACGTGCCTTTCGTCGCCGCGCAGATCCGCCAGCGTGTCCAGGTTACCGGCATAGGTCAGCAGATCGAGATTGACGATGCGCAAATCCGGGTCGCGAGCCAGGCAGCGCAGCACGTAGTTGCCGCCGATGAAGCCGGCGCCGCCGGTCACGAGCAGGGTCTTCATGTCACGTCCTTTGTCGAT
>JAPHSB010000478.1 GCA_026193295.1 Lysobacterales bacterium | reverse complement strand
TTTGTATTGGAATTGCGGGTTACCCGGAGAAACATTTTGAAGCACCAAATATGGATCAGGACTTATTGTACCTGAAACAAAAAGTGGATGCCGGCGCAGATGGGGCCGTGACCCAGTATTTCTATAACGCCGATGCGTACTTTCGCTATCGCGACGACTGCCGGCGCATGGGCATCGAAATACCCATTACGCCGGGTATCATGCCGATCACCAACTACCGGCAGTTGTCCCGCTTCTCCGAGATGTGCGGTGCCGAGATTCCGCTGTGGATTCGCCGGCGCCTGGAAGCGTTCGGTGACGACGGGGCCTCCATTCGCAACTTCGGGCTCGACGTCGTGACCGAATTGTGCGAGCGCCTTCTGGCCGGCGGCGCACCGGGGCTGCACATCTACACGCTCAATCGCGCCAACGCCAGTTTCCTGCTGTGGCAGAGTCTGAACCAGGGCCAGCGAGACTCCTTTTACTCGTCTCCGAAAATCGCGACGTAGACGTTTCCATCCGCATCGATGCTGGCACGGTACATGCCCGACGTGTTGAAGGTCAGCGCCACGTTACCCCGGGGATCCACCGCGATGACGCCGCCATCACCCCCCATGGCGGTCAACTGTTGCCTGACCACCTGGTCGGTGGCTTCGGCCAGGCTGGCGTCCGTGAACTGCACGCGCGCACAGACGTCGCGCGCCACGGTCGCGCGGATGAAATATTCGCCATGCCCGGTGGCACTGACGGCGCAGGAGCGGTTGTCGGCGTAGGTGCCGGCGCCGATGATGGGCGAGTCGCCAACGCGCCCCCACTGCTTGTTGGTCATGCCGCCGGTCGAGGTGGCTGCAGCGAGGTTCCCATCCCGGTCCAGGGCGACGGCCCCAACGGTCGAGAACCACTGGTCGGGCGTTTCCGACAGGAAGGTCGCGTCCGGTTGGTCGCTGGCTTTCGCTTTCTGCAGTTGTTGCCAGCGGTAGTCGGTATGGAAATATGCGTCATCCTCGAAGGCGATACCCTGTCGCCGCGCAAATTCCTCGGCGCCTTCGCCCATCAGCATGACGTGGACCGAGTCAGTCATTACTTTGCGTGCCAGCAGCACAGGGTTGCGCACATTGTGTACCGCTGCCACTGCACCGGCGTTCAGCGTGGCGCCCTCCATGATCGATGCATCCAGTTCGTTCTTGCCCTCGGCGTTGAACACCGCGCCGCGGCCGGCGTTGAAGTGCGGTGAGTCCTCGAGCATCGTAACGGCCCGGGTCACCGCGTCCAGGCTGGAACCGCCCGCCGCCAGCATTTCGTGCCCGGCACGGACTGCCTGCTCCAGCGTTGTGCGAATTTCGGCTTCCCGCTCTGGCGAGAATTCACCCTTCTCGATCGTGCCGGATCCGCCATGGATGGCGATGGCGAAGGGCTTTCCGGTCTGGGCAGGTGCATTGGCGGCGAAGGTCATGGTGGCGACTCCGATCAGGCTACTGGCTAGTATCAGGCTGAAGATCTTCATGGTGTTCCAGGAATCGATCAGGATGTGACATGTTGGCCGGATTTCCGCAGCCAGTAAAGCGCGGCGAAAATCTTCGGGTCCATCGGCTTGCCCGCGGCCTGCTGGCCGGCCAGCCAGGCATCGACTTTTTCGAGCGGAACGGGCAGCACCTCGATTTCTTCACTGGCATCGCCGCCTCCCGGCCCAACCCGCTGCAGTCCCGTGGCCAGCACAAAGGTTATGATCTCGTCACTCATGCCGGCCGAACTGGGGCTCGCCATCAGGATCTCCAGCTGCCCGGCCGCATAGCCGGTTTCCTCGATCAGTTCGCGGCCTGCCGCTTCAAGCACGCTTTCACCAGGGTCAACATGATCTCCGACCAGGCCGGCGGGTAGCTCGAGTACCCGCGCCTTTACCGGCTTGCGGTACTGCTCGACGAGCACGATCTCGCCGCCGTCGGTGACCGCGATGATGACGACTACTCCACTGGCATTGCTGCGGCTGGCGAATTCCCAGCCGTCCCGCTCCAGCAGGCTGAGATAGCGTCCCCGGTAACGCATGATGTCTTTACTCATTAGGTCTGGATCCCGATGAACTGGTAAACTGCGTCGATTGTATCTGGAGGCGCCCGCGAACACATGGTTTTGGCCAATCGGAACTAAAACGGCGGCTCTCGATCAGAGAATACCCACGCAGCGATAAACCGAATTTTCAAGGACCAGACATGCCAAAAACTCTATTCAGTGGAGCAGCTTCGGCCTTGCTCAGCCTCTTCTGTACGTTTTCTCTCCAGGCACAGGCGCCGGCCGGCGCAGCGGATCAAGCCGCGCAGCCCAGCATCAACAGCCTCGAGGAACAGTCACGCGAGGCCTTTGCAAAGGGCGATGCCCTGGCCGCATATGAAATCAATCTCCAACTGCATGAGCGCCGCCCGCTTGCAGGGGACTACATGTACAACATCGTTCGGGCGGCCGCCCTGCAGGACCGTAAGACCGAAGCCTATGAAATGATGCTCACGATGCAGCGCCAGGGGCTGTCTTATGATTTCAACCAGACCGACGATACGCTCAACATCCGCAAAACCGAGCTTTATGCCTACGTCAACGACTTGATGGTCGAAGCCGGCAAGCCTGCCGGCGAAGGCGTGCCGGCGTTTACACTGCCCGGGCGCCCGTCCGACTACCAGACCATTGCCTGGGACGGCAGTCGCGGCAAGTTCCTGGTTGGGACCGCGGAAGCCGGCACGTTGCTGGCGGTTGCCGAGGATGGTTCGTCAGAGATCCTGCTGCAGGCCGGCAAGGGCAACGGGCTGTGGTCCATCAACGGCCTGGCTGTCGATGCCGGGCGCAATCGCCTGTGGATTTCCAGTGCGGCGACTGCCAAGTACAAGGGCTTCATTCCCACGGACCAGAATCGCGGGGCGCTGTTCGAGTTCAACCTGGAAACACTCGAGTTGGTGAAAGAGTATTTTTTGCCGATCGACCCACTGCCGCACGAGCTGGGCAGCCTGGCGCTGACTGATGACGGCCACGTCTACGTGATCGATCGCGCCTTGCCCGTCGTCTACCTGAAAAAACCGGATAGTGAGCGCCTCGAAGCATTTGTCGGCAGCAAGGAGTTGGTGTCGTTCAGCGACATCGCCGTGACCCCTGACAACAGTCGTGTGTTTGTTGCCGATCGCGTGAAAGGCGTTTTCGTGGTGGATCCGGTCGCGGAACAGGCGACCATGCTTGGCGGGCCTGACAACCTGAACCTCAGCGGAATCGAAGGGATCGAGTATGCGGCGGGCAAGCTGGTGGTCGTGCAAGGCGGACTGCAGCCGCAACGCCTGATGCGGCTCGAGCTTGCCGCCAGCGGCTCGGCGGTCGAAGCAGTCGCCCCGATGGCTGTTGCTTTGCCCCAGTTCGATCAGCCGGGCGTCGGTGCGATACTGGGAAATGCCCTGTACTACTTCGCGAACGCCGGGGCTGCGGAGAGCGTCGACGGCCTGTTGGTGCTGCGCACCTCGCTGGATGCGGGCAAGGACATCGTACCGCCGGACATCAGAAAATTTCAGGAAAAGAAGAAGCGCCGCCAGCAATGAGCCGGGTAACTTCCATCGCATGACGCTGCCTCCCGTCTATCTCGTCGACGCCAGCGTGTACATTTTCCGCGCCTGGTTCTCGATGCCGGACGAGTTTGTGAATCACGCCGGAGAGCCCACCAACGCGGTCTACGGGTTCTCCGGTTTCCTGTGCAGCCTGCTGGAACAAACGGCCGCCGAACACGTAGCCGTCGCGTTTGACGAGTCGCTCACCAGCAGCTACCGCAATGAGATCTATCCCGAATACAAGGCCAATCGCGATCCGGCGCCCGTCGAACTCAAGCGCCAGTTCGGCTGGGCGCGCTCCGTCGCGGAGGCCATGGGGCTGAGCTGCTACGGCGATGACCGGTATGAAGCCGATGACCTGATCGGTACGCTGGCCGAGTATTGGCGGGCTCGCGGGCATCCCATCTGTATCGTCACGGCCGACAAGGACCTCGCCCAGTTGGTCCGGGAAGCCGACTACTGGTGGGATTTCTCCCGCAACCAGAAGCTCGACGCCCGCAAATTGACCGAGAAATTCGGCGTCATGCCAGAGCAGATGGCGGATTACCTCGCGTTGACCGGTGACGCCGTCGACAACATTCCCGGCGTGCCGGGCATCGGCCCCAAGTCCGCTGCGGCGCTACTGGGTCACTTCGGTGATCTCGACAGCCTGTATGCGCGGGTCGAGGAAGTTCCGACGCTGGCGATACGTGGCGCCAAATCGATCCGCAAGAAGCTCGTGGATCATCGTGAGGCGGCGGAACTGGCGCGCAAACTCACGGTGATAGAAACAGCGGTGGAGTCGGCGCTCGTGGCTCCGGACCTGGCCCGCGGGGAAGTTGACGCGACGCGCCTGAATCGATTGTTCGACGAACTCGCTTTCGGCGGGATGCTGCGCCAGCGCTGCCTGCGGGTTTAGGGTCCGGCCGACTCCTCAGGCCATCAGTGGCTGGCCTCGCTCCACGCGCCGTCGCAATTGGCTGTTGCGCGGGAAGTGGGCCAGCAGGAATTCCATCTGGTCGGCCAGGATGCGGCGGCCCTGCAGGTAGACGTATTCCGCGTGGGTCGGCGTGAACGGGATGGCCAGCAACTCCATGCCGGCCTGCTCCGGTGTGCGCCCGGCTTTGTGGTTATTGCAGCGTTTGCAGGC
>JAPHSB010000228.1 GCA_026193295.1 Lysobacterales bacterium | reverse complement strand
TGGCCATTCTCGTCCTGCTGGCCGCATTCCCGGCAGCGGCGGACGACACAGCTTTCGCGACCGCCCGGATCGCGCTCGTCGACGAGCTCCGCGCTTACGGGCGCCTGGATCCGCCGCCCGGACAGGACGGGTTCGATGAACGCGTGCTGCAGGCGCTGCTCGATGTGAAGCGGCATGAGTTCGTACCGGATCGCCTGCGTTCGGAAGCCTATGCGAATCACCCATTGCCGATTGGCCATGGCCAGACCATCTCCCAGCCCTATA
Source organism: Lysobacterales bacterium (assembly GCA_026193295.1). Taxonomy (GTDB): domain Bacteria; phylum Pseudomonadota; class Gammaproteobacteria; order Xanthomonadales; family SZUA-36; genus CALKKN01. The sequence goes on along the minus strand of JAPHSB010000228.1, from coordinate 5,932 downwards.
TTGTCGCCCTGATGACCGACCTGGCGGCACCGGACGAAGACGACGTGGTGCTGGAGGTCGGAACCGGCTCGGCTTACCAGGCGGCGGTGCTGGCTAAGCTGGTCAAGCAGGTTTACAGCATCGAAATCATCGAGCCCCTGGCAGAGCAGGCGCAGCAGCGGCTGAAGCGTCTCGGTTACGAAAATGTCACGACCCGGCTTGGTGACGGCTATTTTGGCTGGGAGGATCATGCGCCGTTCGACGCGATTGTCGTTACGGCGGCGGCGACCCACGTGCCGCCGCCGTTGATCGCTCAACTCAAGCCGGGCGGCCGCATGGTGATCCCGGTGGGCGGACGATTCACGGTGCAGTACCTGTTGCTGCTGGAAAAGACCGAGGCGGGCGACGTACTGACACGGCAGATCACCGCGGTGCGCTTCGTCCCCCTCACCGGCAAGCACTAGATATGCGCCGTTTGCTGATCGCCGTTTTCCTCGTTTCGGCTTCAGCGATCGCCTACGAGATCCTGCTGATGCGCGTCCTGTCGATCGTGCACTGGCATCACTTTGCCTGGATGATCATCAGCCTGGCGCTGCTTGGTTACGGCGCCAGCGGCACCTTCATCGCCCTGGCAAGGAAGTTTCTGGAAGCGCGCTTCGAGGCGGCGTTCGCGGCCAGTGCCCTGCTGTTCAGCATATCCATGGTCCTGTGCCTGGCGCTGGGCCAACGCCTGCCGTTCAATGCCCTGGAAGTGATCTGGGATCCCTGGCAGTTCCTGTATCTGGCCGAACTCTACCTGTTGTTCATGCTGCCTTTCTTCTTCGCGGCGACATGCATCGGGCTGGCCTTCACTGCGCGCCGGGAGACCAGCGACCGCATCTATTTTTCAGACCTGCTGGGCGCGGGGTTGGGCGCCGCGCTGGTCATCGCCGCGCTGTTCCTGCTGCAGCCACAGCGGGCAGCGATCGGGCTGGCCGCTCTGCCCCTGGCCGCATCCGTCCTTCTGGTGTCGGTGCCGCGAACACGCGGAGCGCGGGGGCGCGCCGCATTGGCGCTCCTGCAGTTTGCCTGGTTGCTCGGTCTTCTGTACGCACTGCCCGAGGACCGCATCGGCTTGCGGATCTCGGAGTTCAAGGGCTTGAACCAGGCGCTGGCAGCGGTGGACTCGCGTGTGCTCGACGAGCGTTCCGGACCCCTGGGCCTGTTGACGGTCGTGGAAAGCCCGCGGGTACCGTTCCGTCACGCACCCGGGCTCAGCTTCACGACGCGGTTCCTGCCCCCCGACCAGTTGGGCGTATTCACGGATGCCGAGAGTCTCAGTGCAATCACGGCATTCGACGGTAATCTGGCTGCCCTGGGCTATTTGGCTGACGTGACTGTCGCGCTGCCTTATCAACTGCTCGAGCAACCGCGCGTGCTCGTGTTGGGCGCCGGCGCCGGATCAGATGTCCTGCTGGCGCTCTACCACGGCGCAGAGCAGGTAGACGCGGTCGAGCTCAATCCGCAGATGGTCGACCTCCTGCGCGGGCCTTTCGCCGGGTATGCCGGTCATTTGTACGAACACGAACGGGTTACCCTGTTCGCTGGCGAGGCGCGGGGCTTCGTTGCGCGCCATGATGAGCGCTACGATCTCGTCCAGCTTTCCTTGCTCGATTCGCTGGCGGTGTCCGGTTCCGGTGTACAGGCGCTCGGCGAGAGTTATCTCTATACCGTCGAAGCGATGGCCCGGTTTCTGGCTCGGCTCGAGCCTGGTGGCCTGTTGGCGATCACGCGCTGGTTGAAGGTTCCGCCCCGCGACAGCCTCAAGCTGGCAGCAACGCTCATCGAGGCGATGCGCGGGGCCGGCATCGCCGAGCCGGGCCGTCGGCTGCTGCTCATGCGCAACTGGAACACGGTCACGCTGCTGGCGAAGAATGGCGACTTCACGGAGAGTGAAATCGCGCTGGCGCGCGAATTTGCCCGCCAGCGCTCCTTCGATATGGCGTGGTACCCGGCGATGCCGGCCGGGGAGGCCAACCACTTCAACCGCCTGGACCGGCCGTGGGTCTACGAGGGTATTGCGAAGCTGCTCGGATCCGGGGCTGGCGCCTTTGTTGACAGTTACAAGTTCAACATCGCCCCCGCCACGGATGACCGGCCGTATTTCTTCGATTACTTCAAGTGGCGCGTGCTGCCCGAGCTGTGGCAACTGCGCAAACGAGGCGGTGCCGGGCTGATCGAATGGGGCTACCTGGTGCTGCTCGCCACGCTGGCCCAGGCCGTGGTTGCGGGGGTGCTTCTGATCGTGTTGCCGCTGGCGGTCGCCCCGCGTGCATGGCCGTCAGGCACAGGTTGGAAGATGGGCAGTTATTTCTTCCTGCTGGGCCTCGCCTTCCTGTTCGTCGAAATGGCGTTCATCCAGAAATTCATCCTCTTCCTGTCGCATCCGCTGTACTCGGTCGCGGTGGTGTTGGCCGGGTTCCTGGTGTTCGCCGGCTTCGGCAGTGCGGCCTCCGGGTGGATTGCGCGGCGCTTCGGCCGGCACCCGACGGTCACCGTGCGGGCCGCCACAGCCGGAGTCGCGGTGCTGGTGCTGCTCTACCTGGGCCTGCTGCCGCCACTGTTCCAATCGATGATGGGCCTGGGTGACACGGCCCGGATTCTGATCTCACTGGCCTTGATTGCGCCGCTGGCCTTCTGCATGGGCATGCCGTTTCCGACGGGGCTCAGGCTGCTGGCCGAGGAGGCGCCGGGATTCATACCCTGGGCCTGGGGCATCAACGGCTTCGCCTCGGTGATCAGCGCGGCGCTGGCCACGCTGCTGGCGATCGAGTTCGGATTCGCCGTGGTTTTGCTGCTGGCGCTGCTGTTCTACGGGCTCGCGGCCATGGTCATTACCCAGTCCGCCAGTGCTTTCATCTGGGGGCCGTCCCGCCACAGGTAGTTGGACCCGGTGTAACCCCACCAGTCCCAGCAGCCATGGGGATTCAGCGGGTTCACCAAACTTTTTTTGACCTGCGGGAAGGCCAGCACGATGTGGTTGCTCTCGGCCCAGGGTAGGTAACCGCTTTGTTCGATGAACGCTGTGCCGACAGTCTCGGCCGATTGGGCACAACCGTGCAGGACCAGGTGCAGCGCACAGGCTTCTCCGCCATCGGCGCAGGCAGGAGGGATGAACAGGTAGGCTGTTTCCATCAGTTCCGCTTCACTGGCGCCGGGCAGGCTGACTTCCAGCAATTTGGTCTCCGCTTCGGAGTCGGGTGCGGTCAGGCCAGGATAAAGGTACTGCAGCAACTCGCCGGCCGCGTCGTAATCGCAATCACCGACGAAGGGCGGCAGCATCTCGGTGCAGGCGTGGCCCCGGCCCCTGGTGGGGAAGGCGTGGCCGGCTTCGACGTCGTCCACCTGAAAAATCTGCCCGACAGGAATGAATTCCGCATACAACGCGGCGGTGGCTTCGTGCACCTGGGCCGAGATCGTGGTATCCAGCGTACCGTGGAACAGCCAGACGCGGTCGTCGGCCAGGTTTTCGGTGTTCGCGAGCTTGCCCGCCTCGGCATCCGCCCGGATTTCGGCCACCAGCTCCACTACCGGCAAGGGTTGGTCGGTGTTCTCCATGCAGCGCTTCATGGCCGTGAGCAGGGAGTTGTCGGCGCAGCCGAAGGGGCCGCCCGAGACGATGCCAACGCCGGAGAAGAGATCCGAGTAGGCAATATGCAATTGGTGCGCCATGTGCGCACCAGCCGAAATACCGGAGGCTGTGACCCGGCTTTTGTCGATGTTCAAGGTAGGGGCCTCGCCCGCGAATGCGGCGCCGGTAACGAGAAAAATGGCAGGCAAAAGGTAGCGCATGGTCAGCCTCCGCTCAGCTGGTTCGTTCGAGGTGTGCATGGAACACCCGGTTGAATTCTTCGGAGTGGGTGATGAACGGCACGTGGCCCGAACCTTCAATGGGGACCTCGTCGTAGGAGCCGCCGGCCGCGCCGTAGTCGTCGAGCATCTTGCGAATCTGGTCCATCATCGGTTGCGGTGGGTAGGCTTCCGGCCCAGGGAAACCGGGCAGCCGCCCCGTCGGTCCCCAGGTCCCCGGATCCGATCCCGCGCTGTTGGAGACCGCCAGGTCCTCGGCTCCGTAGACCCACAGCGCATGCAGTTTGGGTTCGCCGGCGAGAACCCGCTCGACCAGGTTGCCGACGTACATGGGGGACATGGCGTTGGTGGCGCCCCATTTGCCGGGCCGCACGTAGGGCCAGTTGGGGGATGTTGCCTTGTCGCCCGGCAGTTTGCGGTCGCCGATGTGCACCCGGAACATGGCGTCGATCAGGGCATCCTCGCGCTCCGGGATCTGCCCGCCGCTCCACACCAGCCGGCGCATGATGCCGCGTGGGCTGAAATCGCCCATCGAATCGCGATCGCCGTCCAGCAGGCTCCGGATCAGGTCCGGATTGATCAGGCCGCCGCCCGAACCGGCATAGTCCGGGGTGGTCGGCGTGCCGCTGGCGTCTTTTGTTCCGCCGAAGCCGTACGGGGAGCCGGGGCCAGCCAAGGTGACCGACAGCAGGCGCTCCGGCGCGTCGGCCATCATCCACCACACGACCAGGCCGCCGAGCGAGTTTCCGACCAGGTGGAAGCGGTCGTGGCCCAGGTGATCCATCAACGCAAGCGAGTCGTCCACGAAATCGCTCATGCCCCGGGTCGCGTCGATCAGTACATCGGGGTCCGCTCCGCCATAGCCGCGCTGGTCGGCTGCAATGCCGCGGTATTGCGGCGGCAGTTGCAGCATGGTTTCCTCCCACCAGGTGGCGTTGGAGAAATTACCGTGGATAAACAACACGGGTATGCCGTCATCGGGGCCCGCAAACAGCACCCGGGTCGTCAGGCGCCTGGTGGTAACGGTGCGAGCAGTGATACCTTCGAGAATGGGAATGGTCATTCCGGCGCCTCCCGCTGTGCAAGCAGTTTCTTGTCTATTTTGCCGATGGCCGTCAGGGGCAGGGCGTCGAGCAGGACAATTGAGCGCGGCAGCTTGTAGCGGGCCAGGCGTTCGTCGAGGAAAGCCCGCAACCCGTCTTCGCTGTAGCCTTCGTCGACCACCAGGAAGGCCCGGCCAACTTCGCCCCAGGTCTCATGCGGCACGCCCACGACAGCCGCGTCGAGCACCTTGGGGTGCGCCAGCAATACCGATTCGATCTCCGCGGGATAGACGTTTTCGCCACCGCTGATGAACATTTCCTTGGAACGGCCGAGTATGGAGTAGCAACCGTCCTCGTCGCGCACGGCAATGTCGCCGGTGTGCAGCCAACCATCGCGAATAGTGTCCTTCGTTGCTTCCGGGTTCCGCCAGTAGCCGGCAACAACGTGCGGCCCACGGATCAGCAGTTCGCCTGCCTCGCCGTCGGCACATTTGTCACCGTTGTCGTGGATAATCTTCATGTCGATGTGGAAGATCGGGTAGCCGACCGAGCCGGTCTTCCGTCGGACCAGTTCCGGCGGCAGCCAGAAGTTGTTGCCGGACGCTTCGGTGAGGCCGTAGCCCATCTTGAAGTCGACCCCGCGTTCCCAGAACTTTTGCATGACCGGCAGGGGGCAGGGCGCCCCGCCGCTGATGACCAGCTCCAGCTTCGAGAAGTCGGCCTGCTCCCAACGCGGGTGATCCTGCAGCATCTGGAACATCGTCGGCACCGCGACATAGTGAGTGATGCCGGAGCGCTCCACCAGGTCGAAAGTCTCATCCGGGTCGAAACCGCGGCACAGGATCGTGGCGCCGCCGACATGGACCAGCGGCGCCATGAAAATGTTCGGCCCGCCAATGTGGAAGAAGGGCAGCTGCAGGGCCGCTTTGTGCTGACCGCTGATGCCCCAGGATGCGATGGTATTGACGCTGTTCCAGGTCACGTTACCGTGCGTGAGGATTGCGCCCTTGGGCAGCCCGGTCGTTCCGCCCGTGTAGTAGATGCCCCAGGGATCGTCCATG
>JAPHSB010000191.1 GCA_026193295.1 Lysobacterales bacterium | reverse complement strand
TGTTCGCCAAGGTCATGGGCTGGGTCCTGAAACGCGAAGAGAAGTATTACGCGGAGCCTGAGGATGATTGATTTCATTCCACCCGCGTTGATCCTGCTGGCCGGCGCCCTGCTGATCGGGCTCACGCGCGGCTGGGTGCGGACGGCGGTCGTGCTGCTCACGCCGCTGCTGACGCTGGCCGCCGTCTGGCAGGTGCCGGACGGCGTTGTCCTGACACTGGATTTTCTCCAGTACCCCATCGAACCGATCGAGGGCAGCCCGCTGCGGCGCCTGTTCGCGACTATCTTCGCCCTGATGGCATTCGCAGGCGGACTCTTCGCCTACCGGCAGGCGCGCTGGTACGAGCTGGCAGCAGCCTATGCCTACGCTGCGGGCGCTGTCGGCGTCAGCTTCTCCGGGGACCTGATCAGCCTGTTCCTGTTTTGGGAGTTGATGGCGCTGTTCTCGACGGTGGTCGTATGGTGCGGCGGCACGCCCGGCGCGCGCGCGGCCGGCATCCGTTACGCCATCATGCACCTGCTGGGCGGCGTCATCCTCAAGGTCGGCATCGAGGGCGTGATGATCCACACCGGGTCGATCGATGTACGGCCCATGCTGGCGGACAATTTCGATCACTGGATGATCCTGATCGGGATACTGATCAATGCCGCCGCGCCGCCGCTTTCCGCGTGGCTGTCCGACGCCTATCCGGAATCCAGCCCCACCGGCTCGGTTTTCCTGTCCGCCTTCACGACCAAGACGGCGGTGCTCGCCCTGATCCTGCTGTTCCCCGGGGAGCCGCTGCTGATCGGCATCGGCCTCTTCATGGTGATGTACGGCATCATCTATGCGCTGCTGGAGAACAACATCCGCCGAATCCTGGCGTTCTCCATCGTCAACCAGGTGGGCTTCATGGTTTGCGCCATCGGCATCGGCACGCAGATGGCGATCAACGGCGCGGCGGCCCATGCGTTTGCCCACATTATTTACAAGGCGCTGTTGTTCATGAGCGCGGGCGTCGTCGTGTACAGGACAGGCCGCAGCAAGTGCAGCGAGGTCGGCGGTCTCTTCCGCACCATGCCGCTGACGGCGGTCTGCGGCATCATCGGTGCATTGGCGATTTCCGGGTTTCCGCTGACCTCGGGCTTCACGACCAAGACCATGATCTCCCAGGCGGCTGCCGATGAAAGCCTGGTTTGGGTGTATTTCCTGCTCGCGGCTGCTTCCGCCGGCGTGTTCCTGCATGCCGGCATCAAGTTCCCCTGGTTCGTTTTCTTTCAACGGGACTCCGGCCTGAGACCCAAGGACGCCCCCTGGAACATGGGCGCCGCGATGGTGTTTTTCGCCGTGCTGTGCATCCTGTTCGGCGTCGCGCCGCAGCTGCTTTACGACTACCTGCCGTACCCGGTCGAATACGAGGCCTACACGGCGAGCAAGGTCGTTTTCTACCTGCAGTTGCTGCTGTTCAGCGGCCTCGCCTTTTTCCTGATGCTGCCGCTGATGCGGCGCACCGAGACGATCAGCCTCGACACGGACTGGCTGTGGCGCGTGGGGCTGGCCCGCCTGGCCGACGCATCGCTGGCATTGATGACCCGGCTGGGCGGCGGGCTGACCGCGGGCGCGACGTGGCTGGGTGGGAAACTGGGCGCGCACGGACGTCGCCTGTTCGGCTCGCGCACACTGGACGGCCGCCGGGTGCATGGCGTGTTTGCCCGAGCCTGGCCCATCGGGACCACGGCGCTCTGGATCGCGGTGCTGCTGACGACCTACGTGTTCTTCTACTACATCGCCTGAGCTGCAGGCGGCCCGCCACGGCGGGCTGCCTCAGAATTCCAGCCCGACCTGCCGGTAAACGAAGGACATCAGCCAGGCGGGGCCGATCAGCAGGAACTGCAGGTCCTTGAAAAACGACGGACGCTTCCCCTCGAAAACGTGGCCGATGAACTGGCCGATCCAGGCCAGCACGAATACCGCCAGCGCCACTTGCCACAGCGGCCAGGGTGAATTTGCCTCGACTACCGCGGTCAGCCAGAGCATCGCCAGGTTGTACAGCATCAGTCCCATGCCCAGCCGCCGCGACAGCCGGAAATAGTAGATCTGCACCAGCAGCAGCGCGATCACCGCCCAGTTGAGCGATACGATGCCCGGGCCGATCTCCCAGGGGAACGGAATCGACCACAGCAGGGCCACCACCGTCCAGACGATCGGCGGCACGCAGATCCAGTGAATGATCTTGTTGAGCCGGTTGACGTGGCTGGCGCCGTATTCGTCGAGCAGGGCGTCGATTTTTCGCATGATGTGTATCCCTCTGTAGGACCGAATTCATTCGGGAAGGCTGTGCATTGTGAAGCGGGGAGGTGCCGGGCACCCCGGTTCCGGACGCACGCGCGACGGCATTCCACGAGCGCTTCTTCGCCTACGGCGAAACCGCACTCGTTCCACCGCCTGCGCTCGAGCCATCCCTGGGCGCTGGAAGCCCGCTCCCGGCGGGCTACGGTCCTGCACCGGGGTGCCCGGCGCCTCCTTGCAAGGTCATTGTTCCCGAATGAATTCGGTCCTACATCTCTCCGGTCAGGCGCTCGTAGGCTTCGCGGTACTTTTGGGCGGTCGCCTCGATGATGTTGGCCGGGATCGGGGGGGGCGGCGGCCGCTTGTCCCAATCCAGCGTTTCCAGGTAGTCGCGCACGAACTGCTTGTCGTAGCTGGGCGGGCTGGTGCCGGGCGCGTAGGACTCTTCCGGCCAGAAGCGCGAGGAATCGGGCGTCAGCACCTCGTCCATCAGCAGCAGGCGGCCGTCTCCGTCGAGCCCGAATTCGAACTTGGTGTCCGCGATGATGATGCCGCGCGGCGCGGCGTACTTAACGGCGAACTCGTAAACGCGGATGCTCGCGTCCCGTACCTGTGCGGCCCGTTCCGCCCCGACCAGCCTGGTCACGGCCGCGAAGTCGATGTTGAGGTCATGGTTCCCGCTCGGCGCTTTGCTCGACGGCGTGAAGATCACCTCCGGCAGGCGGTCGGCCTGGCGCAACCCGGCCGGCAGTGCAATGCCGCAGACCGAGCCGGTCCGCTGGTAATCCTTCCAGCCTGAACCGATCAGGTAACCGCGCACCACGGCCTCCACCGGCAGCGGCTTGAGCCGCTTGACGATGACGGCACGGTGCCGAAGCACCTCCAGGAGCTGCGGATCGTCGATCGCCTCGGCCAGTTCGATGCCGCTGAGGTGATTCGGGACGATGTCCCGGGTGCGCTGGAACCAGAAATTCGAGATCCGCGTGAGGATTTCACCCTTGCCGGGAATCGGTTCCGCCATGACGACATCGAAGGCGGACAAGCGGTCGGAGGCCACGATCAGCATGTGTTCCGCGTCGATCGCGAAACTGTCGCGCACCTTACCCTGGTGGATCAGGGGAAATTGAGTGATGAGGTCAGCGTGGTAAGCCAGGGGTTTTCCGGACATGGGACGATTTGCCTTTTTGTGTCTTTTGGGTGTGGGAGACTGCCAGCGGCAATTATATACTTCGAGGCCGTGTTGAATAACAGGCCGCCCGGCGAACCGCGCAACCCAGAACATGACAGCCAAATCCTTCAAGATACCCGGCCACTGGTGGGGCAAGATCATCGGCGGAGTCATCGGCCTGTTCCGTGGCGGCCTGACGGGTGCAGTGATCGGAGCCCTGTTGGGGCACATGGTCGATCGCTTCCTGGCCGGCATCATGGGCGTGGGCGCGACGCAGAAGGCGTTTTTCGATGCCCTTTTCGGCAGCCTGGGACACCTGGCCAAGGCTGATGGCAGGGTCACCGAGACCGAGATTCGCATGGTCGAGTCGCTGATGCAGCAGATGCGCATCAGCGGCGAGGACCGCCAAAGGGCCATCCGGTTGTTCAACCAGGGCAAGCAGCCCGAATTCGACTTGCAGGCGACGCTGCATCCCTTCGTGCAGCATTCCATGGTGCGCCAGGATCTGCGCCAGATGTTCATGCAGATCATGGTCGAGGCCGCCTTCTCCAGCGGCAGCTTGACCCCGGCCGAGCGCGACGTGCTGTTGCGGGTGGCCAGCGCCCTGCGGATACCGGAGCAGCTGTTCAACGCGATGCTGCAGGCGCGGGGTCCGGCGTGGGGTGCGGGGGGTGGCCGTTACGAGCCCGGCGCCGGGGCGGGCCGGCGGCCGGTCCAGCCCATGGCCAGCCTGGACCAGGATTACGCCCAGCTGGGGCTGACCCGCAAGGCCAGCGACGCCGAGATCAAGAAGGCCTATCGCAAGCTGGTCGGCCAGTACCACCCGGACAAACTGGTCTCGCGCGGATTGCCGGAGGAGATGATGGAAATGGCCAAGACCCGCGTGCGGGACATCAACACCGCATACGACCGGATCAAGCAGGCCCGGGGATTCAAGTAGGGGAGTCGCGCCGGGCCGCGGCTTGTTTTATATTAGAATTTCTATATACACGAGGAGTCTCCCATGAAGCAGGCCACCGTCATCGCGCCATCCATTCTCTCCGCCGACTTCGCCCGGCTCGGCCAGGACGTGAACGACGTGTTGGAGGCGGGCGCCGACTGGGTGCACTTCGACGTGATGGACAACCACTACGTGCCCAACCTGAGCTTTGGCCCGATGATCTGCAAGGCCCTGAGAAAGCACGGCATCGAGGCGCCGATCGATGTGCACCTGATGGTCGAGCCGGTCGACGAGCTGGTGCCGCAGTTCGCCCGGGCCGGGGCCAGCCTGATCAGTTTCCACCCCGAGGCGAGCCGCCACGTCGACCGCACCATCCAGCTGATCCGCGAGAACGGCTGCCAGGTGGGCCTGGCGCTGAATCCGTCGACGCCCCTGGGCCAGCTGCACTGGACCCTGGAGCAGCTCGACCTGGTGCTGCTGATGTCGGTGAACCCCGGCTTCGGCGGGCAGTCGTTCATTCCCCACGTTCTGGACAAGTTACGCAAGGTGCGCGAGATGATCGACGCCTCGGGGCGCGAGATCCGGCTCGAGGTGGATGGCGGTGTGAAAGTGGACAACATCGGCGAGATCGCGGCCGCCGGCGCCGATACCTTCGTTGCCGGCTCGGCGATTTTCGGTTCCGCCGACTACCGGGACACGATCAGCCGCATGAAGGCTAGCGCCGCTTAGTCGAGGCGCCCTCCCGCAGCGGGTAGGCGGTGACCACGTAGCGCAGCGGTCCGCCGGCCACCGGGCTGTCGAAGGGATAGCAGGTCACCAGGCTAAGCCGCTCGGCCGTGCCGTCCACGATCATTTCATAGCGACGGCTGTCCACCACCTCCAGCTCGCCCACTGCGTACCAGCGGTCGCCGTCCCGGTCGCTCAGCCTCAGGCGGTCGCCGATTTGCAGCTCCCGCAAGAACCGGAAATGGGTGTCGCGGTGCCCGTTGATGACGATGTCCTGGCTCCCCGTGGTGCTGTCCACCAGCACCGGGCCGAAGGCCAGGTTGCGGCCGCTGTTGCCGCGCAGCACCAGCAGGCTGACGTCGTGTGCAGGCACGCCCAGCTCGGCGGCCACCGAGGTGTCCGCCCAGGGCCAGGGCGGACGGGGCATGCCGCCAGCCAGCGATTCGCGCCAACTGCGCTCCATCAGCCATTGGGCCAACTCGGCCTTGAGTGGAATCCAGGCCGCGCTGACCGCGAAGTAAAGGGAAAGAAAAGCGGCGGTGACAGGCACCGCCGCGGAAAGCCAGTGACGCGCATTCCTCACGGGGAGAAAGCCGCCCCTGGCCGGCGAGCGCCGCCGGCAAGCTGCGCCCGGGAGGGAGGCAGATACAGCAACATGCCGGTGGCAACGAACAGTGATAGCAGGGCCAGGGTCAGCTGCAGCGGCCAGCCGGTGGCCGTGGCCGAGAAGCCGGCGGACAGCGCGCTGCCGGCGGGCAGCAGGCTGGGGACCCCCTCGCTATCTAGATCTTCGGCGGGCGGCCGCGTTGGCGTGCGGTCGACGGCGACCAGACTGGTGTAGGGCGTCAGCAGGCCGAACTCCAGGGCCAGGTCCAGGACCTGGCGGCGGACCTCCGCGGCGTCGACCCCGAATATCCGGCTGTCCTCGAGTGCTTCGACCCTGCGGCGCGCCCACAACGTTGCCAGGCCCTCGCCGCCGGCAAGCGGGCTGACCCGGCTCACCGCCTGCCAGTAGCGGCTGTCGAGCTCGCCGGTCAGCGTCACTTCTTGCGGCTCGAACGGCAGCCGCGCGTAAAGCCACAACGGATCGCCGGCGTACAGGTCGGGAATGATCTCCGGGTAGTACTCGGCCTCCATGCCCCAGTCGACCTGGAGGTTTTGCACTGCGGGGTTTTCGATGCGCGCCCACAGCGCCGTCATGCGTTCTTCGACCTCATCCTGCTTGCCGATGTGATGGTAGCTGCCGCGTCCGACTTCGGCCGCCTTGCGCATGAACCACGCGTTCGGTGCACTGCCGATGGCGACCGTGAAGAGCCGGCTGTCGTCCAGCTTTTCGCCAATGCCGAGCAGCAGTTCCTGCTCGTTGCCGACACTGCCGTCGGTGATGAACACGATCTGGCGCAGCAGGCCGGCGTGCCGCGCCAGGCCCATGGCCAGGTCCAGGGCCGGGGCCATGTCGGTGCCGCCGCTGGCGTGCAGGTCGTTTATGAAGTCCGTGGCCTGGGCCAGGTAGTAGGGACTGGGCTGCACCGCCGCGGGAAACAGCAGCTCGGCATCCGAGTCGAAGCGCACCAGGTTGAAACGGTCCTGCGGGTCGAGGTGATCGAGGCCCTGCCGCAGCGCAGATTTGGCCTGGCGGATCGAGGTGCCCTCCATGGAGCCTGACGTGTCGATCACGAAAACGACTTCCCGCGGCTGGGGCGCGATGGCCTCGGCCAGCGGTGGGGCCAGCATCAACAGGGCATAAACGGCGTCGCCGCCATCCCATGTCGTTAGCGAAGCGGCCGGGGCGGTGCCGAATTCCGGCGTCCAGCCCAGGTCGAAGACCCGGTCGCTGCGCGCATCGGGGTCGGTCAGCAGGATGCGGTAACCGCCCGGCTCCGGCTGGATGTCGATGTCGTGAAAGCGACTCTCGATACTGACCAGTTCGGTTACGCTGTGCAGCATGACTTCGACGGTCAGGTAATGATCGTCGATGTCACCGCCCGGGCTCAGGATGGGGTGGGGGGCTTCGTCGGGCCACGCCGTGCCCGCTCTTGAGTTATCGGCGCCGGCATCGGCCGACTCCCAGCGCGGCGTGAAGGTCAGCGGCAGTTGCAGGCTGAAGCTGCCGTCACGATAGTCCACCGTCGCCAGGAAGCCGATTTGCACCTGGACCTCTTCGCCGGGGCCAATGTTGGCCAGGCGGGTTTCGAACTGGTTTGGCCGCTGCTGCTCGACCAGTGAGGCCAGCTGCCCGGCACTGCGGGCCTGCTGGTAGGCTCGGCGCGCCTCTTCCCGTTCCCGGATCTCCCCCTCGATGACCCGCCCGCCGGTCTCGATGCGCAAGCGGTCGACCGCCGCGCCCTGTGGCAAGGGAAATCGGTACACGGCCTCTTTCCAGGCGGCCCCGTCGTTGCGAAACCGCTGCGTGACCTGGACGCGGGCCGCGAGGCCGGTCACCTGCACCACGAAGTCGGTGTTCAGCGCCACGCTGCGGGACCCACCCGGTTCGGCCGCCTCGATGCCCCAGAAGGGGGCTGTGCCGGGCTCGGCCCGGGCGGTTTCCACCCGCACGATCAGCAGCAGGACCAGCACGATGGCCAGGATCAACAGAGCGCGGTCCTGCCAGCGCAGAGAGCTGCTTCCGTGCCGCGCCGCGATGCGCGCTCGCCGCTGCGCGAAAAGTGCATGGTTCCGCCAGGCGTCGCGTTCGAGTTGGTCGCGGATGGAGGGGTGCTTGGCCATATCGGGCTCCGGTTACATGTGTTGCAAGAGGGTCGTCGGTCTTACCGTGGTCCATTGAACCGCCCCGGCATGTCGTTGGCGGGGCCATCCCTGACGGCGGCATGGCCGAATTAGGGCAAGCTTGTGGAAGCGTGGTCGGCGGAGCGCCCGGCAATTCACCTGGGCGCGGCCGCGCCGTATGATGGTCCCGACGGGTGCAACCACAACGGTCACGCGAACCCACAACGGACGGGAGGAACCATGGCGCGACACATCGCCATCGTGGAAGACGAAGCCACGATCCGGCACAACTACGAGGACGCCCTGCGGCGCTATGGCTACCAGGTCTCCGGCTATGCCGACCGCAACTCGGCCCTGGCGGCACTGAAGCGCCGCCTGCCGGATCTCGTGATCATCGACGTCGGCCTGGGTGACGAGGTAGAGGGTGGCTTCGATCTGTGCCGTGAACTGCGCAGCCTGTCCCGCAGCCTGCCGATCATCTTCCTGACGGCGCGCGACTCGGACCTCGACGTGATATCGGGCCTGCGGTTGGGCGCCGACGACTACCTGACCAAGGACATCAGCCTGCAGCACCTGGTGGCGCGCGTGGTGGCGCTGTTCCGTCGCGTCGAAGCGCTGTCGGGTGGCGCGCGGGACGAACAACTTCTGGAACGCGGGCCGCTGAAGTTCTCGGTGGACCGCATGGAGGTCAGCTGGCGAGGCACAGCCGTGCCGCTGACCGTGACCGAGTTCTGGATCCTGCATTCCCTGATCCGACATCCCGGTCATGTGCGCACGCGCCAGCAATTGATGGACGACGCCAATGTCCTGGTCGACGACCAGACCATCACCAGCCATATCAAGCGCATCCGCCGCAAGTTCGTCGGCGCCGATCCGGCGTTCGATCGGCTGGACACCGTGTACGGGGCGGGCTACCGCTGGAAACCCCCTGAGGCGGGCGAGGAATCCGCCGGCGAAGCATCGGCTCAAACCGGGTGAGTCAGCCCCTGGCCGGACGACGGGCATGAAACTCAAAACCAAGGTCGCGGCGCTTTCGCTATTGACCCTGCTGCTGCCGTGGTCCGGCTGGAAGCTGCTGCAGGAGCTGGAGCGCTACCTGCGCGAAACCCAGGAGACCGCGCTGCTGGATTCCGCCCGGATTGTCGCCGGCTCCATGCCGCTCGAATTCCAGACCCGCCTGCTGTTCGCCCCGGACCGCTACGTCCTGTTGCGCGCAATGGCGCGGCAGCCGAGCCTGGACGGCTATGCGGATGACTGGCCCGGCGCGGACCAGGCCCAGCTTTTTGGCTTCTCAGCGGCAAAAGAGGTGGTCCGCTTGCTGGCGGCTAGCCATGCCGGCCGCCTGTACCTGCTGTTCGATGTCGAGGCCCAGAGCAGCGATTCGCCGGCGCCTGCCGCAGCGGCCGTCAACGTTCGGGCCGCCGGCATGGCTTTGCTGATACGCAGTCCGCGCGGGCTGAACCG
>JAPHSB010000369.1 GCA_026193295.1 Lysobacterales bacterium | reverse complement strand
GCCGCCGCGCCGCCCGTGACCGGCCCCAGGTCGGGTGCGAAACACTGTGTTGGGTCCAGCTCGAGCGCCTGGATGCTCGCATGGCGGTGCGCCGCCAACCGCGCAAAGGCCGGGTAGCCCGGCTCGGTCACGAACACCGGCTGACCGGGTTCCACGGCGCAGGCGAGGAAGGCGCTCATGGCGGCCCGGCCGCCCGGCGCGGGGAGGATGCAATCGGGGTCGACCTCGACGCCGTATTCGCGCCTGAGCAGGTCCGCGGCAGCCTCGACGAACTCCCGCGTCTCGGCCGCGTTCGCAGCCCGCATGGCGTGGTCCACGTGGGTCCGGATCCACTCGTCGATGGGTTCCGGCAACGGCACGCGGCGCCGGCCGATGGCGAAATCCAACGCCTGGCCGTTGCTGGCCGCCAGCTTTTCCTTGATCAGCGCAAAAGGGTAACGCGTCGTCATCCTATTCCCTCGGATTCCGCCAGCTCGGCGGCGCTTTCACTGGATACGGGCCGTGACAGGCGGCGGTTCAGGACCGCGAGCACCAGCCAGCCAATCGGAATCCACATCCAGAACGTGATCAGGCGAAACGCGGCGATCGCGAGGGCCAAATGCTCGACCGGAACGCTGCGCAGGCGCATCGAGGCGCCCAGCAGGCCCTCGGTAGCGCCGATGCCGCCGGGCAGGCCGGTGCTCACGCCGAGCACCGCGGTGCCGGGACCGAAAAAGAGCGAATCCCACAGCGTCATGTTGCCCGGCAGGTCGGCCACCACCACGTGCAAGGCAAGGCCATGTGCAATCCAACCGGCCATGTCGACCACGATGATGCCCAGGGTAGGCCAGGCCCACCAGAATGTGCTGGGCAGATGCATGCGCGTGTGCGTCAACTTGCCGGCGATCCAGTTGCCCATGAATACGGAAAATGCGATCACGCCGGCGGCCGCCAAAGGCGCGGCCAGCGGCACGATCCGGTAGACGATCAGGGCGCCGAGCAGGGCGAGCACGGAAACGCTGTCCAGCACGAAAACCACGGCCTCCGCCTTGAGGCACTCCCTGAGGCTGGCCCGCTTGAGTTTCGTCATCGCGTCGGGCCGGATCAGCCGGCCCAGCTGGGCCGGGAGCAGCAGGCCGGCCCGGCCGGCCAGGAAGGCGGAAGCGCCGCCGCGGTCAAAGGCGCGAATGCCGAAGCGGTGGTACACCCACATCCAGGCAACACCCTCCAGCCCGACATCGATCACGGAAATCAGGATCAAAAGCGGAATGATGGCCAGGTTCTGCTGCCAGTAGGCGATGACGTCGCTCCAGTCGCCGGTGACGAATTCGTAGACACCGAAAACGGTCATGACGGCCAGCAGGACGAACGCGCTGAGACGTGTGTACTTGATGATCCTGGCTTTCATGATTCGCGTTTTGCAGAGGCCCAGCCTACGCCTTACTTTTGAATGGTGATCATGGGGCCGCCACCGCGTTCGCGCCGGAGATGGACGAGGCCGAACCGCAAATGCCAAGTCCAGAACAAGCAACGCGTCAAATGCGTGCCCCATGTGGTAAATTGAGCCGGAATTTTCCGCGCTGCGCGCCTACCCACCGTTTGAGTCTGCCCATTATGGCTATAGCGAGACAACGAATCCACTTGCCGCCGGCCGCGTGGCGCAGAGCCCCCGGAGCGGTGTTGCGCGGCGACCTGTCGGATGGGCCGCAAATCGCGGAATTCGAGCAGGCGTTCGCGGCCGCCATTGGCGTCCCGGATGCGGTGGCCGTGTCATCCGGCCGCGCCGGGCTGCGTTTTCTGTTCGATGGCCTGAATCTCCCGCCTGGTTCGGAGGTCATCTGTTCGGCCTTCGCCTATCCCGTCATTCCCTACCTGGTCAGGCAACTCGGTTTCGACCTGAAGTTCGTCGATTGCGAGATGCACACCCTGGGCATGGACCCCGACAAGCTTCGCGAGGTCATTTCAGAGCGCACCGCCGCGGTGGTCGTGACGCATCTCTACGGGGTGCCGTGCCGGGCTGACGAAATCGCCGAAATCACCCGGGCACATGGCGCATTGCTGATCGAGGACTGCGCGCATTGCTTCGGGGCTTCGGTTGGCGGAGTCAAAACCGGGGCCATCGGGGACGCCGCCTACTTCAGTTTCGAGACGTCCAAGGTCATCAACACCATGGGCGGCGGCATGGTCACCATGCGCGACCCCGCCCTGGGAGAACGGGTCCGCAAAGCCATCAGTGCGGAACCGGCCAAGGGCCTGGGCTGGCTGCTCAAGCGCCTGCTGACGACCAGTTTCGAGGCGACCGTGACTCACCCGCTGGTGTTCAACCTCGGTGTGTACCAGGCGCTCCGCTGGGCGCCCCGGGGCCCGGCCGAAGAGGACCGGTTTGCTTCCGGATACCATGGCGACGAGGTGTCGCTGGCCGGCAAGATGGGCCGCTATACGAACTACCAGGCCCGGCTGGGCCTGGCGCAGATGAAGCACGCCGCCGCGCGCGACGCGGTGCGCACGGCCAACGCCGAGCGCCTCATCGGCCAGCTGCGCGACCGCCTGCAGTTCCAGGAACCCGCGGGCGATCACGTGACAGCAAACTACATGCTGGTCGCCGCACTGGTGCCGAACATGCACGAGGTCAGTTATCAACTGCTGCGCAAGGGCATCGACACCAAGCATCACTACATGCGGGATTGCAGCGGCATGTTCGAAACCGGCGATACGTTTCCGAACGCGGTGCGGGCCGAACGGGAAGTTCTGCATCTGCCGGCCCACCCGGAGCTGTCCACTGCCCAGATCGACCAGGCCGCGGCGAAGATCGCCGCCGTGGTCGATGCGCTCGGGGTATCCCGGAGGGACCGGCAGGGATCCTGATCAGGCCGCTTCGGGCCGGATCAGCCGTCGGTACATGTCAGACTGGAACAGTTCGTCGGGGTCGAGGCGACGCTTCATCGCCAGGAATTCCGGGTGCCCGGGGAACAATCTCTGGAACTGGTCCCGGGTCAATACCGTGTCCTTCGCCAGGTGGACTTTGCCGCCGTATTCAATGACGCATTCCACCAGCTGGTCAACGAAGCGATCCATCCGCTCGACGTGGCGTTGCTTGGGATGCAGTTCGAAGTTCAGGCTGTAACCGTCTTCACAAAACGAGATGAGGTAGTCGTCCACCCGGTGCACGCGCACGATCACTTTCGGCGGCCGGCAAGGCGAAGCCTGCACCAGGGCAATCATTCGGCTGATCGCGGCACGCGCGTCACTGCGGGGCACCGTTACCTGCAGCGTGTAGCCGAGCGGTCCGCAGACGGCCGAGGCGGATGGAATGATGAAGCTCGCGTCAAAGTTGTAGCGCAGGAAACTCTCGACATTGTCGGCCGAATGCAGCCGATGGCGCAGGCGGCTGTAATGGAAATAGAAGGCGTTGAAGGAGGTCACGGATAGCCGCTGGAACTGCAACATGGTGCTGACGATCAGACGGGTGACCGGCGCCACCATCCGCGACTGTTGCAGGCGTTTTTGCAGCCGCTCGAAACTCCCGGCGACCTGGGCTTTCAGTTCATCGGGCGTGCCTTCCCTTGCCACCCATTTCGTTGCATGAACGACTGCCCGGCCGAGCCGGGAGCCTTTGGCGGTCGGGTCCAGCCAGACCACCGCGAAGTCGCTGTTCGCCTCGACGTCCCGCATGTGATCCAGCAACTGGT
>JAPHSB010000427.1 GCA_026193295.1 Lysobacterales bacterium | reverse complement strand
CCGAGCCGCACCAGCAGGCTTACCAGGTCGCCGCCATTCTGCTCCTGGTAGGTCTGGGCGCGTTTCAGGTCGGCTGATTTGACCCGCTGGTGCTCAAGCAGGAAAGCACAGACCGGGTCGCTCACTTCCGCGACCGGAAGCGGGCCCTCGTGTTCGACCTGGATCTGTTCTTCGCCTGTCTGCACGTCCTGTTCCCGAAAGCGTTCGTTGCGTCCCGGGGATTATACAAGCCTTGCCGGTGACGTTGCGTCCTAAACACAGACCGCGGATACCATCAGGGGTTCCGGTGCTCCTGCCCGCGGCCGCCAGGATACCGGGTCGCGTTCCAGCCGACGAATTGCTCGACCAACGGCCGGTTACCCAGCACCCACACAAAAATCGGCGCCAAGGCCGGTAGAATCAGCACGCCCAGCTGGTAGCACAGCGCGATCGCGGTATCGGATATGCCGTGATCCATCACCACGGCGTGCGGTTGATCGCCGAAGTTGAACGCCAGCAGCTTGAGCGACTCCCAGACGACGCCCCAGACCTGCACCGCCGTAATGACCAGCCAGCCAACCGCCAGGATGGTGAGCTTGCGGCGCCAGCGGGCGTTGGAACCCATGACCAGCCCGAACAGCAGCGGCAGCCCGTAGCTGAAAATAAGCGGGTTGACCAGGAAGCCCAGCGCCTCTTTCGTGCCGTCAGGAAAGATAAAGGGAATATTGGTCTCTACCTGGAACAGGAAACGTTGGCTGGGCTCGGCGATGATGCGGCGAAAATCGTCACCGAGAAGCTGCCCGAGGATCGCCTCCGACGCCAGCCGCGCCGGCGCCACGTGGAAGGCCGACAGGAAATACCACAACATGAAACCGAACAGCATCCACAGCGCAGCCAGGATAAGGAGTTCGCTCAGCTTGAGCTCCTCCGCGTTCCCCGCATCCTGCCCCAGCCGGGACATGGCTCACCCGGCCCAGCGACGCGCGTTCAGGAACATGCGCTGCCAGGGGGACACATCGCTCCAGGCGGATGGCGCCCAGGAGAAATTCACCGTGCGCAACGTGCGCTCGGGATGCGGCATCATGACCGTGACGCGGCCATCCTCGTTACAGAGCCCCGTGATGCCTGCCGGCGAACCGTTTGGGTTCTGCGGGTATCGTTCGGCGGCCACACCCGCACCATCGACGTAACGCAGCGCGACCAGGCCGTCCGGCGTGACGCCGCCATCGAATAACGCACGGCCTTCGCCGTGCGCCGTCGCCACCGGCAGGCACGAACCGGCCATCCCCCGCAGAAACACCGAGGGTGACTCCTCGATCCGCACCAGGCTCAAGCGGGCCTCGAATTGCTCCGAGCGGTTGCCGGCGAACTCGGGCCAGGCGGCCGCGCCGGGGATCAGTTCCTTCAGCGCGGCCAGCATCTGGCAGCCGTTGCATACACCCAGGGCGAATTTGCCGCGGTCGGCGAGGAACCGGCCAAACGCTTCGCGCAGCACTTCGTGAAACAGGATCGATTTGGCCCAGCCTCGGCCTGCCCCCAGCACGTCGCCGTAGGAGAACCCCCCGCAAGCGACGAAGCCCGCAAATTCCTCCAGGCGCTGGCGGCCCGCGGCGAGATCCGACATGTGGACGTCAACCGATGTGAAACCCGCCTGGTCAAAGGCGGCCGCCATTTCCACGTGACCATTGACGCCCTGCTCGCGCAGAATGGCGACACGTGGCCTGGCCCCCGTGGCGATCATCGGGGCGGCGGGATTTTCGGCCGGGTCGAATCGCAACTGTGGCTGCAAGCCGGGGCGGCTCCAGTCGCAGACTGACTCAAGCTCCTGGTCGGCACACTCGGGGTTGTCCCGCAACCGCTGCACCGCGTGGCTGGTTTCGCTCCACAGGCGCTGCAATTCCGGCAAGCTGTCTTCGAACAGCAACTGACCGCCGGCGACAACACTCAGGCGATCTCCGGCTACCGGCCGTCCCAGGTCGATCACCTGTTCGGACAACCCGGCCGCCGCCAGTTGCTCGAACACCAATGACAGATCTTTGTCGGCGACCTGGACCACGGCCCCGGGCTCTTCGGCAAACAGGAATTCGTTCACGTACCGCGCCTCAGGTGGCAACGTCAACTCGAGCCCGCAGTGCGCGGCGAAGGCCATTTCGCACAACGTTGCGATGACACCGCCGTCCGAGCGGTCGTGATAGGCCCGCACCAGGCCCTCACGGTTGAGGGTCTGGACCGCTCGGAAGAAATGCCTCAGCAGCGAAGGGTCGTCCAGGTCCGGCACCTCGTTGCCGAACTTGCCGTGCACCTGGGCGAACGCGGAACCGCCGAGCCGATTGCGCCCCTCGCCGAGATCGATCAGCAGCAGCCGCGACTCGCCGCAGTCCATGTCGATCTGCGGCGTCAGCGAACGCTGCACATCGCCGACCGGCGCGAAGGCCGAGACGATCAGCGAGACCGGGGCGCGCATGAGCCGCTCCGCCTGCTGGTCGCGCCAGACGGTCTTCATGGACAGGGAGTCCTTGCCGACCGGAATTGCGATACCCAGCTCCGGGCACAACTCCATGCCCACCGTCCGCACGGTGTCGAACAGGGCCGCGTCCTGCCCCGGCTCACCGGCCGCGGCCATCCAGTTGGCCGACAGGCGCACGTCCGACAGCTGCTCGATGGCCGCCGCCGCGATATTGGTGACCGCCTCGGCAATCGCCATGCGTCCGGATGCCGGCGCGTTGAGTACGGCCAGCGGCGTCCGCTCGCCCATGGCCATGGCTTCGCCGCTGCAACCGCGAAATCCGCTCAGGGTCACGGCCGCGTCGGCCACCGGCACCTGCCAGGGCCCGACCAGTTGGTCACGCGTAACCAGCCCACCCACGGACCGGTCACCGATGGTCACCAGGAAGGATTTGCTGCCGACGGCCGGAAATCTCAGGACCCGGCGCAGGCTCGCCCGGGTATCGGCTCCGGCCAGGTCCAGTCCGTCACCGGCCAGTTGCTCGCGGCGCACGTCACGGCTCATCTTAGGCGGCTTGCCCAACAGCACGTCCAGCGGCATGTCCACCGGCTGCTCGCCCAGCAGTTCATCGGCGAGTTTCAATTGCCGCCGGGCCGTGGCCTGCCCCAGTACGGCAAAGGGACAACGTTCCCGCCTACACATGGCCTCGAAGCTCGACAGCCCATCCGGCGCAATGGCCAGCACATAGCGTTCCTGTGACTCGTTGCACCAGATTTCCATCGGTGACATCGCCGAATCACCACTCGGCACGCGCCGCAGTTCCAGCTCGCCGCCGTGCCCGCCGTCGTTCAGCAGCTCCGGCAGGGCGTTCGACAGCCCCCCGGCCCCGACGTCGTGGATCGACAGGATCGGGTTCCTCTCATCCAGCGCCCAGCAGGCGTCGATGACCTCCTGGCAGCGCCGCTGCATTTCCGGATTGCCCCGCTGCACCGAGGCGAAATCCAGGTCTTCGAGGCCCTGGCCGCTGCCGACCGAGGAGGCGGCTCCACCGCCCAAGCCGATCAGCATGGCCGGCCCGCCCAGCACCACGATATGCGCACCGGGCAGCAACGGCAGTTTTTCCACCTGGGTTTCCCGAATGCTGCCCATGCCGCCGGCGATCATGATCGGCTTGTGGTAGCCCCACAGGGCCCCGCCCACTTGCTGCTCGAAGGTCCTGAAGTAGCCGCACAGTGCAGGGCGGCCGAACTCGTTGTTGAACGATGCGGCGCCGATCGGGCCCTCGATCATGATGTCGAGGGCGCTGGCGATACGGCCGGGCTTGCCGAAGTCGACCCGCCACGGCAGGTCCACGCCGGGCAGGTCCAGGTGCGACACGGAAAACCCCGTCAGACCCGCTTTCGGCCGCGCGCCACGGCCGGTGGCCGCCTCGTCGCGTATCTCGCCTCCCGAACCGGTAGCCGCCCCCGGAAAAGGCGAAATCGCCGTGGGATGATTGTGGGTCTCGACCTTGATCTGGAAGGGCAGGCTCTCCGCGCACCAGCCGTACACGCCGGTTTCCGGATCGACGATGAAGCGCTCGCCGGGCGGCCCGGCAATGACGGCCGAGTTGTCGTGGTAGGCGGAGAGCACGCCGCCAGGCGACCGGGCGTGGGTATTGCGGATCATGCCGAACAGGGAGTG
>JAPHSB010000500.1 GCA_026193295.1 Lysobacterales bacterium | reverse complement strand
GCCTAAAGCGGCTCCAGCCAGCCCCACTCGTCTTTTGTCTGGCCGTTGAACAGCCCGAAGAACGCATCCTGCAGCCGGCGCGTGACGGGGCCGCAGCCGCCATTGCCGATGACCATGTGGTCCACCTGGCGCACCGGTGTGACCTCGGCCGCGGTGCCGGTCATGAAGATCTCTTCGGCGCCGTACAATTGCTCGCGGGAAATCGGAATCTCCTGCGTCTGGATGCCGAGTTGCCGGCCCAGCGTGATAACCGTGTCGCGGGTGATGCCGCTGAGGATCGACGACGACGCCGGCGGCGTCAGCAGTTGGCCGCGACGCACCACGAAGATGTTCTCGCCGGCGCCTTCGCTGAGCAGGCCGTCGACGCCGAGGCCGATGCCTTCCTCGAAGCCGCGATCCCGCGCCTCGAAGCCGATCAGCTGGCTGGAAAGGTAGTTGCCGCCGGCCTTGACGCCGGGCGGCATGGTGTTCGGGGCCAGCCGGTTCCAGGAGGTGACGCAGGCCTTGATGCCGTTTTTGAGGCCCTCGTCGCCCAGGTAGGCGCCCCAGGGGCTGACCATGATGGCGACGTCGATGGTGCTCATGTTCTTGGGCATCACGCCCAGCCCGCAGTTGCCGCGTGCCACCAGCGGACGGATGTAGGCGGCCTTCAGTCCACTGTCGCGGACCGTTTCGCGGCAGGCCGCATGCAGCTCATCCATGCTGTAAGGAATCGGCATGCGGTAGACGTCGGCCGAGTACTTGAGGCGATCCAGGTGGTCCTTGCCGCGGAATATCTTCGTGCCGTTGGGCGTGTTATAGGCGCGGATGCCTTCGAACACCGAAGAACCGTAATGCAGCGCATGGCTGGCCACGTGGACCATGCATTCGGCGGATGGCCGCAGTTGTCCGTTGAACCAGATGCGTCCTTCGTTACTCATGGATTGGTACCTGTAGAATCACTAATATGGAGAGCCGTTGGAAAAGCCGGGCGGCAACCGGGGCAGTATAAACCAAACGTCGGTCGCGGCGACGGGATGAGCGACAAGAAGGAGTCGGAATGGACTGGAAAATTCTCGCTACGGTGTTTGCGGCCGTGTTCGTGGCCGAGATGGCCGACAAGACCCAGTTGGTGACCATGCTGTTCGCCACCGACAAGGCGGTCAGCAAGTGGCTGGTGTTCGCCGGCTCGGCCTCGGCCCTGGTGCTGACCAGCGCCATCGGCGTTGTAGCCGGCACGCTGCTGTCGCAGGTGATCAATGTGAAGACCATGTCGATCGTCGCGGGGGCCGGGTTCATCCTGATCGGGCTGTGGACGCTGTACCATGGGATCTACCACGCGCCCTGAGGTAACGCTTCGTTGAACCGCGACGTCAACCACCATCACCATCACGCGCCGCCCGATTATAACCGGGCGTTCGCCGTGGGCGTGGCACTGAACGTGGGCTTCGTTATCGTCGAGGCAGTTTTCGGCGTGCTGTCGAATTCGCTGGCGCTGCTCACCGACGCCGGCCACAACCTGAGCGACGTGCTCGGCCTGCTGCTGGCCTGGGGCGCGGCGGCGCTGGCGAAGAAGCGGCCGTCCGCGCGGCGCACCTACGGCTTCTCGCGCGCCACCATCATCGCTTCGCTGTTCAGCGGCCTGTTGCTGATGGGGGCGGTCGGTGCGATCGGCTGGGAGGCGATCAGTCGCCTGATGGTCCCGGCGCAGCCCGCCGGCAAGACCATCATGATCGTGGCGGCCATCGGCGTGGTCATCAACACGGCCACGGCGCTGTTCTTTTTCTCGGGCAGGGACCACGATCTGAACATCCGCGGCGCCTACCTGCACATGGCCGCGGACGCGGCGGTGTCATTGGGCGTGGTGGTCTCGGGGGCGTTGATCCTTTACCTTGGCTACAACTGGATCGATCCATTCATCAGCCTGGTCATCGCCGCGGTCATCCTGCTGTCCACCTGGGGCCTGCTGCGCGATTCGCTGAACCTGGCGGTAGACGCCGTGCCACGCAATGTCGACCCGGACGCAGTGCGTGACTACCTGTCGACGCTGCCTCATGTGCTCGAGATTCACGACCTGCACATCTGGCCGATGAGCACCACCGACACCGCGCTGACCGCGCACATGGTGATGGACGAGTTTCCGGACAGCGACCATTACCTGAACGAGGTTGCAAAGGTTCTGCAGGAGAGATTTTCCATCAACCACCCGACCATTCAACTGGAGCGGCACGACGGCGACTTTGTCTGCCACCAGTCGACCCACTGCGCCGACTGAGCGCTACGCCCGGAGCGATTGCCACCGATGTTCAGCGGATTTTTCTCACAGGCCTTCATTTATCTCATTGCAGCGGTGCTCGCCGTACCCCTGGCCAAGCGGCTCGGCCTGGGTTCCGCGTTGGGCTACATCATCGCCGGGGTCGTGATCGGGCCGTTCGTGCTCGGCCTGGTGGGGCAGGAAACCCAGGACGTGATGCATTTCGCCGAGTTCGGCGTTGTGTTGATGCTGTTCCTGGTAGGGCTGGAACTGGAGCCCTCCGTCCTGTGGCGCATGCGCGTGCCCATCCTCGGCCTCGGTGGCGCCCAGGTCCTGCTGACGGCCCTCGTGCTGGCCGGCGTGGCGATGTTACTGGGCCTGCCGTGGCAGACCGCCGCAGCTATCGGGCTGACCCTGGCGCTTTCATCCACGGCAATCGTGCTGCAAACCCTCAAGGAGAGGGGCTGGATGAATACAGCCGCCGGCCGCGCCGGATTCTCGGTGCTGCTGTTCCAGGACATTGCGGTCATTCCGATCCTCGCGGTCCTGCCGTTCCTGGCGCTACCCGAGCTGCTGCCGCAGGCTGCGGCGGCCGAGGCGCACGCCGCACAGATGGACCGCCCGGGGTGGCTGCAGGCGTTGCTGGTGCTGGGCATCGTCGTCGGCATCGTGGTGGCGGGCCGTTTCCTGATGCGGCCCCTGTTCCACTGGATCGCGTCCACGCACAGCCTGGAGCTGTTCATCGCCTTTGCGCTGACGCTCATCGTCGGCATCACGCTGGCCACCGAATACGCCGGCCTGAGCCCGGCCCTCGGCACCTTCCTTGCCGGCGTTGTGCTGGCCGAAAGCGAATTCCGGCACGAGCTTGAATCGAACATCGAGCCCTTCAAGGGGCTGCTGCTGGGATTGTTCTTCATCTCGGTCGGCGCCAGCATCGATTTAGCCCTGGTGGCCGGCCAGCCTGGCCTGATCCTGGCGCTGGTAGTTGCGCTGATCTTCGCCAAGTTCCTGGTGCTCTTGCTGCTCGGCCGCCTGTTCCGGCTGAACCTGGCCGATAACCTGATGTTCGCCTTCATCCTCGCCCAGGGCGGCGAGTTCGCCTTCCTGCTGTTTTCCTTCGCCACGCAGAGCCGCGTGATCGGCAGCGATGTCTCGAACCTGCTGGTCGTGGTCGTGGTGCTGACCATGGTGCTGACGCCGTTACTGATCATCTTCCATGAGCGATGGGTGCGGCCGCGCTTTGTCGATTCCGTTTCGGCCCGCCCGGACGAGGACATCGATGCCGGGCCGACCCCGGTGATCGTCGCGGGTTATGGCCGCTTCGGCCAGATCGTGTCGCGCCTGCTGCGCGCCGACGGCATCGAGTCGACCCTGTTGGACCACGACTCGGGCCAGATCGAACTGACCGGGCGTTTCGGCAACAAGGTGTTTTACGGCGACGCCAGCCGGGTGCAGCTGTTGCAGGCGGCTGGCGCCGAGGAGGCGAAGCTGCTGGTGATCGCGATCGACGACCGCGACAAGGCAGTGCAGATGGTGCAGGCCGCCAAGCAGTTTTTTCCCCAGTTGAAGACCCTGGCGCGGGCCTACGACCGCTCCCACGCCTACCGGCTGATGGAGGCCGGCGCCGACGTGGTCACCCGCGAGACTTTTGGCTCGGCCCTGTTCATGGGCGAGGAGGCCCTGCTGCTGCTCGGCTACGACCCGGCCCGGGCTTACCGCTTGATGCGCAGCTTCAAGCGGCACGACGAAGAGGGCTTGCTGAAACTGTACGAAGTGTGGGGTGATGACCACGCCTACGGCCTGCGCATCCGCCAAAACGTCGAAGAACTGGAACGCGTATTGAAGGACGATTCGGAGGAGGCCGAAGATCACTACCGGCATGCCTGGCAGGCCATGCGGGACGCGGAATCCCGCCGCTTTTCGAAAGACTGAGCGCTCAGTCCCAGGTCAGCCGCTCGCCCAACCGTTGCAATTGCTC
>JAPHSB010000013.1 GCA_026193295.1 Lysobacterales bacterium | reverse complement strand
CGTCATCGCCGCCGTCAGCGTCGTCTTGCCATGATCCACGTGACCAATCGTGCCCACGTTTACATGGGGCTTCGTACGTTCAAATTTTGCTTTTGACATGCCGGTCTCCGAAATATGCAGTCACATCCAAAAAAATCGCACTCTCACAATCTGATGGTGCCCACAACTGGACTCGAACCAGTGACCTCTCCCTTACCAAGGGAGTGCTCTACCACCTGAGCTATGCGGGCATTAATGCTCGGCCCGTAAGTGCCCGCCAGAAACGATGGAGCGGGTGATGGGAATCGAACCCACATCATCAGCTTGGAAGGCTGAGGTTCTGCCTTTGAACTACACCCGCCAGGGCAGCACATGCCTCACAGGCACACAACTTATTCATTTTTCCGCTCGTGACACACCCCTCACGGGGAGGTCAGCTTCGACACCACCCCCAAAGAGATGGTGGAGGGGGGAGGATTCGAACCTCCGAAGGCATAGCCAGCAGATTTACAGTCTGCCCTCGTTGACCGCTTGAGTACCCCTCCGGTACGCCAAACCAATGGTCCAACGGGTTCCCCTGGCAAATCGGGCGGCCCGACGGACGTGACCCAATCAAACCCGTGCCGTCGATGACACCCCATCGAAAGCACGGTTTTGCCAAGGGCAACAATGCCCGCAAGTCGTCGATTTGACGACGACCGCAGGCAAGCCGTTTATTTTCGCTTACGGAAGGTGCGCTGTCAACAGCGCTCAGACTTCGTCGTCTTCGAAATACTCGTCGACCTCCACCTCGTCGTCTTCGAATATTTCTTCTTCCGGATCCTCCTGCGTGGTGAAGAATTCAGCAGTGTGATCCAGTTCCGCGAGGATTTCCTCGTCGAGGTCGAAGTCTTCGTCCCAGACATCGGCCAGAGAGGCCTTGAGTGCGGCCTTCTCGCGCCGCGCCTCTATCTCGCGCCAACCGCCATTGCGGCGGGACTGCGACGACGGGCCGTCAGCGCTTGCAGCAGTGGAGCCAGTCCCCGAAAACCCATCTCTTTCGGGCTCCGGCGACGCATCCCTTGACTTGCCGGAAGACTTTTTACGCCGCCCGTTTGGATTTTTCGCTGTGTTCCTGACCACAACTGAAACCTCCCGGCCCCAACTGCCCTATCGACAGGAAAGCTTATATCCCAATTTCTACGGATTTTCAAAAGGTCTTTTGCTCATACGTTGAACCTGAAGTGCATGATGTCGCCTTCGCGCACGATATAGCTTTTGCCCTCCAGCCTGAGCTTGCCGGCCTCTTTGGCTGCCTGCTCGCCCCCCAGTGAGACAAAATCCGCGTATGCCATCACTTCGGCCCGGATGAATCCACGTTCGAAATCGGTGTGAATGCGGCCGGCCGCTTGCGGGGCAGTGGCTCCTCTCCAGACCGTCCAGGCCCGGACCTCCTTTTTGCCGACGGTAAAAAAAGTCAGCAGATCCAGTAGCGCGTAGCCCGCGTGTATGACCCGATCGAGACCGGCTTCCTGCAGGCCGAGCTCACGCAGAAAATCTTCACGGTCTGCCTTGTCCAACTGCGCGATTTCGGCTTCGATACCCGCGCACACGGGAACGACCTCGGCACCCTCGGAGGCGGCCTTCTGGCGCACTGCATCCAGGAAGGGATTGTCCCGGAAGCCCTGCTCGGAAACATTGGCGACATACATGACCGGCTTGGTCGTGATCAGGTGGAGGTCACCGACCAGGCGACGCTCATCGCCGGTCAATTCGACGTTCCTGGCGCGATGGCCTTCGTCGAGGCAGGCACGGAGCCTCTCGAGGACACCCATGCGCGCCTGGGCATCCTTCTCGTTGGCCTTGAGGCGCTTGCCGGTGCGTTCGATGGCGCGTTCGACGGATTCCAGGTCGGCCAGCGACAGCTCCGTGTTGATGATCTCGATGTCAGAGAGCGGGTCCAGCCGGCCTGCCACGTGCACGACGTCGTCATCCTCGAAACAGCGGACGACATGGGCGATGGCGTCCGTCTCACGAATATGAGCAAGGAACTGGTTGCCGAGCCCCTCACCTTTCGACGCACCGGCCACCAGCCCGGCGATGTCCACAAACTCCATTGTGGTCGGCACAATCTTTTGCGGCTGGGCAATGGCGGCCAGTTCGGCCAGGCGAGGATCCGGCACCTCGACGACGCCCACATTGGGGTCGATCGTGCAGAACGGATAGTTTTCCGCCGCTATGGCCGCGCTGGTCAGCGAATTGAAAAGCGTCGATTTGCCCACGTTCGGCAAGCCGACGATTCCGCACTTAAAGCCCATCTTCTTTCACCGTGTGTAGCGCTTTCATTGCGCCGGGCAGGTCGCCGCGCAACAGCGCTGGCAACACCGCGAGCGCATCAGCGATCGAATCTCGCATCATTCTCTCCTGCTCCGCGGTGGCCCGGCCCAGTACGTATGGCGTGACCGCGTCCTTGCTTCCGGGATGCCCTATGCCGATGCGCAGCCGGAGAAAGCCATGGTCCGCGGTATGCCGAAATATATCCCGCAAACCGTTATGACCACCGTGTCCGCCACCCTGCTTCAAGCGGGCTACGCCCGGAGGCAGGTCCAACTCATCGTAAGCCACCAGCAACGAGGCCGCGTCTGCCCCGTAGTAGTCCATGACGGCCCGCACGGCCTGCCCGCTGTGATTCATGAAGGTGGTGGGCTTGGCAAGCAGGCAGTCGTGACCGTGCAACTCGCAACGGGCGAGCTCCGATTGCAGCCGGGTTTGCGTCCGCAGACGCACAGCGCAGCTTTCGGCGAGCCGATCCAAAAACCAAAACCCGGCGTTGTGCCGGGTTTCGGAATATCGGCTACCCGGGTTACCGAGTCCAACGATAAGAAAGGGTGTGCTCATTGGTCATTGGCAGGGCGAGAGCGACACACGCCGCTCCGCCCGCAACCCTGTCAGGGAGTCGAGCTGCCGGCTCAGGATGCCGACTCGTCGCCTTCTTCGGCTTCCCCTGCTTCCGCGCCTTCTTCGGCTTCCGCGGCTTCCCCGGCTTCCGGAATTTCACCCAGCTCGTCAGCCAGCGCGGCTTCCGCCTCGGCAGCCGCCGCAGCGCCGGTACCCTGGTCAGCCTTGACGTGTACCGCGTTGGCGATAGGCATGTCGTGGTGTTCGCCTGCCCCCGTCAGCGCCGGAATCGTGACGCCGCCAGGCAACACGATGTCGGACAGCATCACGACATCGCTGGCTTCCATCCGGGACAGATCGACCGACAGAAACTCCGGCAGATCCTTGGGCAGCGCCTCGATTTCGACGTCTGTCATCTGGTGCTGAATCACGACACCCGAAGCCTTGCCGGCCGGAGAACTTTCTTCACCCACGAAGTGCAGCGGCACGGACATGCGCAGGGTTTCGTCGGCAGAAACGCGCATGAAGTCGATGTGCATGATCAGTGGCTTGAACGGATGCCGCTGCATGTCGCGGACCACGGCCTGCTGTGTGCGGCCGTCCGCCACCTGGATTTCGAGGACGCTGGCGTAGAATGCCTCGTTCTCCGCCTGGTGCAAGAGCTCTCGCTGCTGCAAGGTGAGCGCCACGGAATCCCGATGACCGCCGTAAATAACCGCGGGAACCTTTCCGTCTCTGCGCAGGCGGCGGCTCGCACCTTTCCCCACGTCTTCACGGATTTCCGCGATGATGGTTGTTTTCTCGGACATTTCAAACCTCGTTCTTCATCCCGCCGTGGCGGGAAGTGGCCGCAAAGCGACCGGAATGCCTGAACCCGCGACCAGGTCAGGCGCCAAAAGACAAAGCCGGTTATTGTAACCCGAAAAGCCAGGGCCTGTTAAGTCTAGTCCACGTACATGGAGCTGACGGACTCGCCATGCGCCATGCGGCGAATGGTCTCCGCCAGCATCTGGGCGATCGACAGCTGCCTGATCTTCTCGCTCCGCTGCGCAGCCTCACTCAAGGGGATCGTGTCCGTGACGACCAGTTCATCCATTTCCGAGTTGGTGATGTTATCGACCGCGGGCCCGGACAACACCGGGTGCACGCAATAGGCAACGACGCGCTTGGCGCCCTCCTTTTTGAGTGCGCCCGCCGCTGAGCAGAGCGTACCGGCCGTGTCGACCATGTCGTCAACGAGGACGCAACACTTGTCTTCGACGTCGCCAATGATGTTCATCACGGTCGCCACGTTGGCACGCGGGCGGCGCTTGTCGATGATCGCCAGGTCTGCGTCCAGGCGTTTGGCGATCGCGCGGGCACGCACGACGCCGCCGACATCCGGCGACACCACCACGATTTCGTGCCTGGCCTGGCGCTGCCAGATGTCCGCCAGGGTCAGCGGCGAAGCGTAGACATTGTCGACCGGGATATCGAAAAAACCCTGGATCTGGTCTGCGTGAAGATCGACCGTGACCACGCGGTCCGTGCCCACCGCGGAAATCATCATCGCAGCGACCTTGGCTGTGATCGGTACCCGCGCCGAACGCGGGCGGCGGTCCTGCCGGGCATATCCAAAATAGGGGATGACGGCCGTCACGCGGGAAGCCGATGCGCGTTTTATCGCATCGATCATCACCAGCAGTTCCATGAAATTGTCGGCGGTGGGGGCGCAGGTAGGCTGGATGACATAAACGTCACGACCCCGGACGTTCTCCATGACTTCGACCATCACTTCGCCATCGCTGAAGCGCCCCACCACCGCCTTGCCCATCGGCACGTTCAACTCATGCGCAATGCTGCTGGCCAACTTCAGGTTCGCATTGCCCGAAAAAATCATCAGTGAGGAAGTTGACACGTTTCAGCCCCGCCTTTTTTGTATCCGCCCCGGAAAAGATCAATGGCTGGGACGGCAGGACTCGAACCTGCGAATGCGGGGATCAAAACCCCGTGCCTTAACCAGCTTGGCGACGTCCCAGCAAAATGAAACCGCAAATATAGATCAATAGCCGCGTGCGTCCAGCATCTCACGCAGTGGCGAGCGGTCGACACCGCTGACGGCGCGCACATTATATAAAGTTTTTATTTCCCGTGCCGCGCTGATTGCCTGCTCCGCGCTATTCATGGGCAGGAATATTCCGCTACCGGTCCCGGTCATCACGGGCCGCCCCCATTGCCGCAGATTCTTCAGGGCGGATGCCATGGCAGGGTAACGCTTTCTGACCACCACCTCGCAGTCATTGCGCCCGCCACCGGCAAGGGCCTCGGCCAGGCTGATGGGTCGCGAGTCCCTGGGCAGGTCAGGATCGGAAAACACGGCCCGCGTCGAGATCGAAAGCCCGGGAAAGACCAGCACATAATGCCGCCTGCCGAGCGCCACGGCCTCGAGGCGATCACCGATTCCGCTGGCCATCGCCGTGCGCCCGTAAACGAACAACGGCACGTCGGCGCCCAGCCGGACGCCCAGCGCCGCAAGGTCCTT
>JAPHSB010000179.1 GCA_026193295.1 Lysobacterales bacterium | reverse complement strand
GAGCCGTGATCATCACCGAGGGCCTGACAGGGAACCACATGTACGTGGTGATGCAGGGCGAAGTATCCATTTCTTTGAAAAACAAGCTCCTGGCGACTGCAGGGCCCGGTGAGATCGTGGGTGAAATGGCGCTCATCAACGCCGAGATCCGCAGCGCGACGGTGACCGCAATAACAGACTGCGTGCTGGCGTCTATCGACCAGGGCAGTTTCGACGCGCTGCTGCGGCACGTGCCGGACTTTTCACTGCACGTCATGAATGTCCTGGCCGACCGGCTGAAAGTCGCTTTCGAGTTGATCGAGAATTAAAAGCACCCTGTTGTTTCTGCATACCTGACCCAAGGAGTAAACGATGTCCCGTTTGCCGACCTTCGCTACCGTCGATCCCCACCATGGCATGAAGTCCGGGCAGCCGGGCATCGTCCGCAACCTGCTGGACGGCCGCTGGCAGGAAGTGGAGCGTTTCCGCGAGGACATACCGGACCCGCTGCACGGTGGCGAATTCCTCCGCGTTCCGGATACCGTGGACACGGCTCCGTTTGTCGAGCGGCTCCGCGGCTGCCCGAAGACCGGCCTGCACAACCCCTTCAAGAACCCGCAGCGTTACGTCCAACTGGGCGCGGTCTGCGCGCAGGCCGCGGCGCTGCTGGCTGACCAGGAGGTCGAGGACTATTTCACACGATTACTGCAGAGAGTCATCCCAAAGAGTTGGAATCAATGCCGGAACGAGGTCACTGTAACGCGCATTTTCCTGGAGAACTTCGCCGGTGACGGGGTGCGTTTCCTGGCCCGCGGGTTTTCCAATCCGGGCGACCGTCCGGGGCAGGAAAGCCGCGGCTACCGGTGGCCTTACGGGCCGGTGGCGGTGATCGCGCCCTTCAATTTTCCGCTGGAAATTCCCGCTTTGCAGGTGCTGGGTGCGCTGTTCATGGGCAACCGGCCGCTGGTCAAGGTGGACTCGAAAGTCAGCGTGGTGTTCGAACAGTTCCTGCGGCTGCTGATCGAAGCCGGCCTGGCGCCAGGCGACGTCGACCTGATCCATTGCCGCGGCGAGACCATGGGCAAGCTGCTGGACAGCGCGGTGACCGATCTGCGGATGGTCCAGTTCACCGGGTCGAGCAGCGTGGCGGAGCGAATCGCCCATGCTTTCAACGGTCGGGTGCGGCTCGAGGACGCCGGCTTCGACTGGAAAATCATCGGCCCGGACTACCAGCCGGACTGGCTGGATTACGTGGCCTGGCAGTGCGATGAGGACGCCTACAACGCGAGCGGTCAGAAGTGCTCGGCCCAGAGCATCCTGTTCGTGCACGAGAACTGGGCGGACGGCTTGTTGCCGAGACTCGCCGAGCTGGCTGCGCGCCGCGGGCTGGACGACCTGACGGTGGGCCCGGTGCTGAGCTGGACCAATGAGCGCATCCAGGCGCACATCGACGGCATGCTGGCCATTCCCGGCAGCGAGTTGCTGTTTGGAGGCATGCCTTTGCAGGGCCACTCGATCCCTTCCTGTTACGGCGCCTGGCAGCCCACGGCCGTAAGCGTTCCACTCCGGGCCCTGCAAAGCGATCATTTCGACCAGGTCACCACCGAATTGTTCGGCCCGTTCCAGGTCGTGGTTTGTTATGGCGACAACGACCTCGACAGCGTGCTGGCGATCATGGAGCGCATATCCCACCACCTGACGGCCGCGGTCGTCAGCGCCGACCCTGTGTTCCAGGGTCGGGTTCTCGGCGCCACGGTCAATGGCACGACCTATTGCGGGATGCGTGCCCGCACCACCGCGGCGCCCCAGAATCACTGGTTCGGACCCTGCGGCGACCCGCGGGCAGCGGGTATCGGCACCCCCGAGGCGATTGTTGCCACCTGGAGCGGTCACCGCGAAGTCATCATGGACCAGGGTGCGCTGGAAAGTGATTGGACAGTGCCGCCCAGCGTGTAGTCTGGCCGTGTGTGCCTCGTTGGGATATCATTATAAGCTTCGCGCCGGATTCGGCAGGCGCAGGCAATCTTAGCGGGCTATGCAACAAAATCTGAAACGACATCTTCGTTGGCTGGAAGCCGGGCTCTACCTCGGCGGTGTCGCATTGCTGGCAGTTTTCTTCTTCCTGCGTTTCGAGGGAGAGCGCCAGCGCGAGGCGGGTATCGAAGCGTTTCAGCTGGCCGCCAACTCCCTGGTTGGGCAGGCGCAGGCCAGCGACATGCGGGTAGCTCTCGGCAACCCCGAGTCCCGCGAGGTCCTCGAGGCCACGGTGGCCGCTCCCGACGTGGGGCTGTGGACGGAAAAGCGCATACGCGAATACGAAGAGAGCCTGCGTGTTGAAGCCGACCCGCCGCTGGCCGTGATGACCATTGCAAAGCTCGGCATCCAGGTGCCGGTGTACGACGGAACGGATGATTTCAACCTCAACCGCGGTGTCGGCCGCATCGAAGGCACGGCCATGGTGAGCGGCGAGGGCAACCTGGGCGTCGCCGGCCACCGCGACAGTTTCTTTCGTGGGCTCAAGGACATCGCGATCGGTGACGCCATCGACTTGCTGACGATGAATGGAAAAGAGTTTTACACTGTGTCGTCAATCGAAATTGTCGACCCGGGTGACGTTTGGGTGCTGGCGCCCAGTGAAACAAAGACGATTACACTGGTAACCTGCTATCCTTTTTACTATGTTGGGCATGCGCCGAAGCGCTATATCGTCAAGGCGACGGCTGAACATTCTTTCGCAAAAAACTGAGAGAGGGAAATTTATGAAGAATACGATACTGTTATCCGCGCTTGTACTCTTGGGCGGCCTTGGTTTCACCGTTGCCGCAAGTGCCGCGGACGTCACCTGCGACGACTTGGTGTGGAGTGCATCGGTGCTGGCGGACAACCCGAACATCGGTGCTGCCTGCCTGGATGTGGAGAATAAGCAAGGGCAGGAAGTGGCCAAGTTCCGCGCGCGCGTGGTAAGGCAGAGCGTTAACTCCACGATTATTCAGTGGCAGCTCCCGGACGGCAGCTGGTCGCCCGCCCAGCGGCGTTATCCGGAGCGTGGATTCATGGCCCAGCTCGAAGGCAAAGACGTGAAAATCGCTGATCTGC
Organism: Lysobacterales bacterium; assembly: GCA_026193295.1. GTDB lineage: Bacteria > Pseudomonadota > Gammaproteobacteria > Xanthomonadales > SZUA-36 > CALKKN01. The sequence continues at coordinate 3,976 of JAPHSB010000179.1, read as the reverse complement.
CGGACCGGCAAGAGGTGAACGTATACGTGCCGGCCGGCGAGGCCTGGTCACTGCCCGCCCCGGCAGCCGCCCCGATGGCAGCAGCCCCAGTGGCCGCAGCCCCAGTGGCCGCAGCAGCCATGCCGGAGCCCGAGCCGGAACCGGCTCCAGCGATGTTGCCGACGACCGCAACCCAGGTGCCTTTGCTGGCGCTGCTGGGTGGCCTGTTGGTGCTGCTCGGCGGAGCGATTGGCTTCGTGCGGACGCGCCTCTGAGATTTGATGCGGCGGCTCTCTTTTGCGCCGTTGATTTGGTCCAAAGAAAAAGTGCGCCGCAAGGCGCACTTTTTTTGGGCGAAGCGAAGATCCCTTCTGCAGCTCAGGCAGTCATGCCGAGAACCTGGACCAGCTGCGCTTTCGGGTGCAACAAGTCCCTGAGCGTGTACCTTTCCAGGGTGTCGAGATAGGCAGCCAGCGCCTGGCTGAGCACGGCCTTGAGTTCGCAGACTGGCTTGATGACGCAACTGCCCTCTGCACAGAAACATTCCACCAGGTTCAGATCATCCTCCATGTCACGCACCACGTCCGCGATGACGATGTCCGCAGCCGGCCGGGCCAGCGCAATACCCCCGCCGGGACCTCGACGCGCATCGACATAGCCCATTCGGGTCAACAGGCTTACGACCTTCATCAAGTGGTTGCGTGAAATGCTGTAGGCGTCGGAAATTTCCTTGATGGTGACTCGACCATCATCCTTTAGCCCGAGATAAATCAGCACGCGAAGCGAATAATCGGTGAATCGGGTCAGTTTCATAGAGGTGCACCGTTGCCTTCGTTATTGGCCCCATGGGCTATTGATGCCGGGTTTCCAACCTAATCTACCAACTGCCCGACCAGACCCTCTTGATGCACATCAAGATTTTCTAATGTGCAAGGTGGATAGATTTCCGGTGCCGGATGGAACGGTTGCCGCTGAGATCGCTAGGAGAATTCCCTGACACCGGCGGCGCTGGCCATCAGGACCACTTCGGCCGGGCGCAGAGCGAACAGCCCGCAGGCGACCACCCCCGCGATATTGTTGACGTGTTTTTCGACTGTAACGGGGTCGACCAGATCCAGGTTATGGACGTCGAGAATGACATTGCCGTTATCGGTGACGAATGCCTGCCGCAGCTCGGGCTGCCCGCCCAGCGCAACCAGCTGGCGGGCGACATAACTGCGCGCCATCGGGATCACCTCGACCGGCAGTGGAAAAGCGCCCAGAACGCCGACTTTCTTGCTTTCGTCCACGATGCAGACAAACTTGCGGCTGGCGGCGGCGACGACCTTTTCACGGGTCAGCGCGCCACCGCCGCCCTTGATCAGGCGGCGGTAGGCGTCGAATTCATCGGCGCCGTCGATGTAAACGTCAAGGGTGCCGGTGCTGTTGAGTTCGCGCACCTCGATTCCATGCGATCGCAGGCGCGCACTGGTCGCTTCGGACGAGGAGACGGCTGCCTCGACCCGCTTGCCGCTTGCGGCCAACGCCTCGATAAAGCAGTTCACGGTGCTGCCCGTACCTACGCCGAGGATGCTGTCCTGCCGCACCCAGGCCAATGCGGCTTCGGCTACCTGCTGTTTCTGCTGCTGTTGTTGCTCGGCCGACGTCATGGTTCTACTCCAGTGAAAGGATCAGGTCCCAGTGTGCCTTGTCTACGGGCATGATGGAAAGGCGGTTGCCCCGTCGTATCAGCGGGAAGCCCGTCAGGCGATCGGCATGCCGCTTGATTTCCTCCAGGCTGATCAGGCGCTTCGTTTTGCGCCGGTAGCGCAGGTCCACCATCATCCAGCGGGGGTTATCGGGATCGCTGCCGGCGTCGTAGTACTTGCTGGAAGGGTCGAAGGCCGTGTGGTCCGGGTAGGCGTCAGAGACGATCTCGCAGAGGCCGACGACACCAGGCTGAGGGCAGCTGGAATGGTAGAAGAGCACCAGGTCGCCCTTGCGCATGTCGTCGCGAATGAAGTTGCGGGCCTGGTAATTGCGAATCCCATCCCAGTGTTCCTTCCGTCCCGGGCAATTTTTCAGATCATCGATGCTGAACGCGTCGGGTTCGCTCTTGATCAGCCAGTAGTTCATTGAATCACCGCTTCATCAGGTTGGTGGGGGTTGATTGCCGCAGGCTTGCGGCGGGCAGTCGAAGCAGCCGTTCTCGGTTAGCACACCGTGCAGCCGGACGTCCCATGGATCGAGAGGTATCTGCTCGACCTGCTGTAGCTGGTAGGCCACCCCCAGTCGAAAGGGCCGGCGTTGACTGGCGAGCGGCTGAAAGAGTCGATCGTAGAAACTGGCGCCCATGCCGAGCCGTCCACCGTTGGTGTCCCAGGCCACCAACGGTACCAGCACCAGGTCGATCTCGCCCATGTGGATGTCCAACGTGCCGACCGGTTCCGGAATACCGTAGCGGTTGGGCTGCATCTCGGAACCCGGCGACCACTGACGAAAACAGATATCGGCGCGCCCCGGCGCCTCACGGACGACCGGCAAAGCCAGTCGCACGTCCAGGCGCTCCAGTTGCGAGAGGGCGGGGATCAAATCGGGTTCGCCGTCGAACGCCACGAACGCTGCCACGACATGGGGGCGTTCGCGCTTCGCATAGTCGAGCAAACAGCTATTGATCGCGGAATCCCAGGCCTGCCGCTGCTCGCGGGCCAATTGTGCCCGCTCCTTGCGGAACCGTTTACGGAGGTCAGTCTTGCTGAATTGCCGGCTGGATTGGATGATCATAGGGGATTGGCGCGGACAATATAAACCCTCCATGGTGCCGCTACGGTCCGGTGACCTTGAACCAAAGGTTCAGGTGGGACGGCTTACGAGGCCTCAGGCTTTTCGCTAAAAGCGAACATGCACACCGGCTCTCAGATCGGCTGTCCCTAGGTCAATATATAGGGACAAGGCATTGAGCGGTCCCGCTGGCGAACACCACAGAGGGCAAAATCAGTATAACCCGATCAATCCTTGAGCGCATCATCGATCTGGTCGGCCAGCAAGCGGATCCTGCTGTCGATCTTTTCCTGGCGCTGTGTCTCGTTGCGCTGCAGTTTCAGCAGGTCGGCGCTGAAGTTCAACGCAGCCTGCAGCGCGATGCGCTCCAGCGACATGAGACGCCCGGTCTCCCTGATTTCGCTCATGCACTCGTCGAGGTGGCGCGCGGCTTCGACCAGGTCGGTGCGCTGCTCGGGATCACAGGCGAACTGGTACTTCTTCTCGAGAATGATGACCGAAACAGGTTCTGGTGTCTGGCTCATTGCGGGTTGTCCGGTGAAAGGTGTTGGCCTGGTGTTGGCGAGGCCTGAAGATCAGGGCTGTTCGAGGGCTTTCAGCCGGTTGATCATGGCTTCGACCTTGGTACGCGCTTCTTCGTTTTTTGCCACCAGCCCTGCCCGTTCGGCGACCAGTGACTCCTGGCGGTTCTGCAGGGACTGGTTTTCCTCGCGCAGCTTGCGGCACTGATCGAGCAGGCCCTTGAGCTGCTGCTCGAGACGGTCGAGATCTTTGGCGGCCTGTTCCAGGGAATCCATGCAGCAACTATAGTTGGCGCGGCAAATAGCGTCAAACAGTAGATGATCGGCTGTCCGTCGGCGGCTGTGGTGAGGCGTTCATCGGTGTTACCATTTCCCCTTTAGGCACCCTGTGCGGAGTGTGTGGATGGCAGCCCCTTCTCTACCCGATTTCGAGCACACCTTACGGCTGGGTCACGGCGACCTGGATGCAGCCGCCCTGGCCGAAAGCCACGGCTTGCTGTGCGGCCTGGTGTGCCGGGAATCCAGCCGCGACGCCGGCGATTATTTACTACACTTGTCGGCGATGAGCCTGGTGGTCGAGCCGGGAGAGGCTCTGCATGCGGCGTTGATCGAGGCATGGCACAGCACGGTCGCGCAATTCGACGACGATGAGTTCGGGTTTAATCTATTGTTGCCGGATGATGACGAGCCCCTGGAGGAGCGCACGATCGCGTTGG